>JANOXY010000470.1:0-2806 GCA_031418675.1 Pseudomonadota bacterium | reverse complement strand
AGAATTTGCGCGAGGCCTGCGACGACGCACAACTGCGTCACCGGCAGAGGCGATCATTGGTTTTTTTGCGGCGGCAGGCTACACGCTCAGAAAATATTTCTATCGAATGAAAGATATGTTTTCTTCAAAGTCATCCAAGAGCACCTCGACGGACCGTAAGTCCAATCAATGAGTTCAGGGCAAGTGCCCGAACGGGAACTCACAAGCGCTATTCCGGTTCCCGATAGCGGGTCCTTTCGAGATCGAAATAACCGCGTCTACCACCTCGGAAACACGATCATCAGAGGTCTCAGTCACGAGGCTGAAGCCAACTGGAAAGCGCTGTCCTCGTTACCCTTTTTTCTAGCATTCCTCGCAGAATCGAAGGTCGTCGCGAGTGAGCTTCTCCCACCGGGTTCTGTGCCATCAACGCGGAACGACGAAACCCGCTGGGCTGCCTACCTGGCCCACGAGCGTATCCCTTTCATTTCATATCCCTACGAGTGGTCGTTTGGCATGCTCAAGGATGCGGCGCTGCTGCAGTTGGAGCTAGTTGAGCGGGCCATCGAGTCTGGTTGGACCATGAAAGATGCGACGGCCTACAACATTCAATGGATAGGGTGCCGGCCGGTCTTCATCGATCTGCCCTCTTTTGAGCCCTACACGCGCGGCTCACCGTGGCGCGGCTATCGCCAGTTTTGCATGATGTATCTGTACCCATTGATGCTGCAGGCCTATCGGGGCGTCGATTTCCAATCACTGCTGCGCAGCGAACTGGAAGGTATCGATCCGCTCTACGCCAGCCGCCTGCTGTCAGGTGTCTCGATCTTGCGCAAGGGCGTACTTAGCCATGTTTATCTGCACGCCAAGATGCAGGCTCGCTACTCACAGACCGAATTGGCTGAAGCCAAGCTGCTCACTGAGAATGCAGGAAACGAGCTGCGTCCGGCCAGGCTTACTCACCATTCGGAAGCAATGGTGCTTGGCACGCTGCAAGGCTTACGGCGCATCGTGCAGTCACTCACAACGCTTTCGTCTCGAACAACTTGGAGCAACTACGATGCTGACCACAGCTACGGCGAGCAATCTTTTGACGTAAAAAAAGCTTTTGTCGAAAACGTGATTTCAGCACGCCGGCGACATGTTGTCTGGGACCTCGGCTGCAATACTGGAACTTTCAGCCGTATCTGCGCGCCCAATGCCGATTATGTCGTTTCCGTCGATGGCGATCCGAAGGCCATCGATCGTTTTTATCATGGGCAGAAATCGGCGAAACAAAGCAACATCCTGCCCTTGACCATGAACCTCGCCAATATTTCGCCGGGTCAGGGCTGGTTGGGCACGGAGCGCAAAGCATTTGATCAGCGCGGCAAGCCAGAACTGATTCTATGCCTCGCGTTGATTCATCACATCGTGATTAGCGCAAACATTCCGCTCAGCGAGTTCCTCGCGTGGTTACGGCAATTGGACGCCGAAGTCATCGTCGAACTGGTTAGTATTGAGGATGATATGTCGCGGATGCTGCTGCGCAATCGGATCAATCAATACCACGATTTGACCGAAGCAGGATTTGAAACGGCGCTCGCGCCGTTGTTTTCAATTCGAGCCTCCCAGCGCCTCAAAGGTGGACATCGCAAGCTTTACCACCTTGAGCCGCGGCTTGCCTGAGCGGCAGGCCACGGATTCCAGGACAGCGCTTATGGATGCGGTAGATATACTGCTCTATCCCGTCATCGGACCGATGCGCTTCGTATTCGAGCTGTTATATCGGGTCGTTGGAAGTTACGGCCTGGCAATCATCGCAACCAGTGCGGTTGTGCGATTGGTGACTTATCCGATTAACAAAGCATCCGCGCGCTTGGAGGCGCGCGAACAGCTCACGCAGGCTGCCATGGCCGAAGCGATCACGGCGGCGAAATTGGCTTATAAGGGGCGCGAGCGTTTCGAAGCTATCGATGCCATCTATCGGGCGCACAACTACCACCCGATCAAGTCGCTAGTCACGCTCGTGCCGCTCTTGCTGCAAATCCCGCTACTGCTTGCCGCCGTGAAGCTTTTTATCGACTATCCGGCGCTGATCTCCGCAAAGTTTGTCTTCATCAACGATCTGTCTCAACCCGACGGACTTCTAGCCTTGGGCGATCTAAAAATCAATCTGGTCCCCATCGCGCTGGCGCTGATCGCGGTGCTGGATTCGCTACTGAATCCGCGCATGACAAAACAATCTCAGCTTCGCTTCCTAGCCATTACGGTGGTGCTGCTGGCGCTCATTTATCCCTTGCCTGCGGCCGTGTGCCTTTATTGGTTTGCCAGCAACCTGTGGTCCTTCGCGCACACCCAAAGCCAACGTCTACATTGAGCGCTAACGGTTCCATCACATTCATGCGACCACCAGCAACCATCGTTGCGGTGGAATAGGGTCCGGCCCGGAAAGTTAAATCATGATCGATTTGAAATCGAAATCGCTGATGCTTTTTTTCGCGGTCGCGGGGCTGGCGGATTCCGCAATCTCGGGTCGTGTCATGCACATGATTAACCGGTCCCCCGAGTTCTACGTCATCTACCGGCTGGATAAGCTTGAAATAACAGGATTCTTGCTGCTCGTCTGTTTCGGCGTGCCCTTGTTACTCGCCAGCGTGGCCTGGCTGTGTGCAAAACACCGGGTCACCGCCTACTTAGCATGCCTGCTGTATGTCGCACTGGTTGCGTTCACGATCAGCGGCGTGTTGAGGGATTTGCCCGATCCGACCGGCGGCTGGCTCATCGTGTCATCGGCTGTGGTTCTAGCCGGCGCGTCGTGGCTTGGTTTTCTGTACTTGGAGGTCGT
>JANOXY010000469.1:0-2910 GCA_031418675.1 Pseudomonadota bacterium | reverse complement strand
GCGCCGCCGTGTCGGCCACCGCCAGCGGGTTTACCTGGGTACCCGGCAGATCGCGAAAGTCCTTTTGCGATACCTGATCGAGCACATGCCGCAGCATGTTGTAGTTTGCAAAATCAAAGGACTGCGCAAAGCGTAAACAACAGCGTTTGTACTTTTCCCCTGAGCCGCAGATACACGGGTCATTTCGTCCAGGCACAGGCAACGGCCGCGGTCGATAGCCAAGCTCAGGGTCGGGCATGGCCTTATAGATGGCGACGCCCAGCATTCGAAACAATTGGCCGGGCGGCCCGGTAGCAGGGTCTATCTTTTCGGTGATCGAAGGCGCCAAATCTGGACCGATGTTGGCGATGCGGTCGAGAAATTCTGACGGTTCAGTCGAATTCAGAAAGAATCGAGCGCTGACCTCGAACAGTACAAATAGATCGTCATTCTCGTCGTCCTCGGAATCGTTCCAGATTTCGTTCGTCATACGGTTTCCTTGGCTTGCGCAACCCAGTGGAGAATCGATGCAACGCAGTCTTCCAAGTTGTCGCGAATCTCGTAAACCCAGAAGCGCTTAACCTCCCAGCCGAGTTCGATGAGTCGTTGGTTGCGCAACTGGTCACGTAAACAAAGCTCGCCCGTCCAACTGCGGTGATAACGCTCGCCGTCCACTTCGATGTTCAGGCGGTGGTCGCCGACGACGACAGCGAAATCCAGGTCGTATTGTTCGATGGTGTACTGAGGTATTGCCCGCACGCCAGCTCTGTAGAGAGCGTGATACAGAACCCGTTCCCAATCTGACACCTGCTCGGGCTTCGCCACTGGCGGATACTCTGGCCCCAGGGAGGCGGCGTCATGACTATGAGGAATTTGTCCGGCGGCATCCAAGCTTGCGACATAACTTGCGAAGTTGGCGAGGTATTCGACGTCCGACGATGCGGCCGCCGCTCTATCTCCCACGACATGAAGCAGGCCTCTAGCCCGCGTTATGGCGACGTTGAACAAGTTCCCATTGCTGCGCAGAAAACCTAAAGCACCGGTCGGCATTCCATTCGAGACAACGGGGGAAAAGAACATCACATCGCGCTCGTCACCCTGGAAGCGGTGCGCCGTTTCCACAAGCAGCTCGCACTTTTCGCGCAGCTTCACGAGTGCGTCGTTGGCCTCAACGAGCTCTTGTAGCAATTGGGCCTGGGCGCGGAACGGGGTCACTACCCCGACTGTTCCCTGGAAGGCGCATTTGACCAGCAGATCTTCAAGGTCTGACACCAGCGCCTTGGCCTCTCGCTGGTTGAGGGCTCCTCCCGTAGCGGGTTTCGTAACCTCCCCGCGCACGTCGTGCCAGACAACGCCGGGGTCCGCATTGTGAGGCCGCTTGAGTTGTCGATAGCGTGTGGCCACACGCAGACGGCCTTCGTAGAAGGCGCGGTTCGCGAATTCAATGATGTCAGCGTGGGAGCGATGGTGGTCGCGCAGATTCACAATGCTGTCCGTCGAGACCACGCCTACTGCAACGTCGTACAGCGACGACACCGAGTACATCCAGCCTACGCGAGTATCGACCAGGCCGTGTTTGTACTGCAGATCGCTATCTTTTGGCCGGCTCAAGGCACTGATGTGTCTAAGCTGCTGCGGGTCACCAATGACGACACTTCGTTTCGCGCGATACAGCAAGGGCAGAGCCGAAGCGATATCGCACTGGCTCGCTTCGTCGATGACCACTAGGTCAAAGTAGCCGGGCTCGAACGGCACCCTGCCGCGCGCCGAGAGCGAAGTGACGGCCCAGCAGGCAAACAACTCGGTCACCTTGCTCTGCAGAAGCTTCGCGCGCTGACGGACCGAGGCGTGCACGCCTGCGGCGTCGGGCGCTGTCATGAGCTGAAATACCGCGATGTAGTCGGCGACGTCCTTGCGTTGCGCTGGAGTCAGCCGCGCGGGTGTCAACTGAACCCAACTGCGCCAAAGCCGCTCGGAATTCTCCGCGATCTGCTCGGTCAGCGTCGCGCGCCGTCTCGCGATGTCCTCAAATGAGGGGCTACGCTTGAGGACCTCAAACGCGTGCCGGTATGCCATGACCTTTTTCGCTTCAATCGCGCGAGCCTTCCAGTCTTTGGCAGCTTCCCGATAAGCCGGCGGCGGGGCTTCGTTGACGGCCACGGGAAAATGCACACCGAGATCGGTTGCGGTGCCGCAGTCAGCGGACACAGTCTGCCCCAGAGCACGAAGACGCCCAGATACAAGCAGCGGCCAAGACAGCCGCGTCAGCCACCCCTGCGCCTGACGGTCAGCAGCGTCGATGGCTCGTTCAAAATTTATGAGCTGCGAATCGGAACGCCCAATCGACTCTTCGTCAATACAATCGAGCGCGTTCACCAATAACCGCCGCGCATCGTCAGCTTCGGCATCCAGGCGGTCTACCGTGTTGCGGGCATCGAGGGTCTGTTGTTGGATACTGTCCAGCTCTTCGAGCTGAGCTGCCAAGTGCCGATGGCGTGCCATTTCTTCGTCATAGGCCACCTGGTCTTCGGCGCCAGGATTCCCAGCCAACAACTTTGTGAAATAGCCGCCTAACTTCGCCTGATATTCCTTCGATCCGAGACGCAGCAATACCGGTCGATTGGCCAGGCCGTTAACCCGTGACTCCACCACGTCCACAGCCTTGTTATTTTTACTGGCAAACAACACCTTCATGCCGCGCCAGGCGGCGTTCACCAGCAGATTCGTGACTACCTGCGACTTGCCAGTCCCTGGCGGACCGGTCACCACCGTGTGTGGCGACGAGAGCGCTGCCCGGACGGCAGCGCGTTGCTCGTTGTTCATCGGAATCACTTCGATGAGTGGCCCTCGGTCAGAGTCGTCCGCTGCCGATTCAATGCCGCCGCCCAGCCAGCGGCCGAGGGCCGTTTGGCTAAGCACAAGCTCTGATAC
>JANOXY010000468.1:0-1697 GCA_031418675.1 Pseudomonadota bacterium | reverse complement strand
CCACGCCCCCGGTGAACCCGACCCGGCCGTCAATCACCAGCAGCTTGCGGTGCGTACGGTTGCTCAATTGTCCCCAGTTGGACCAGTGGGGTTCATGAAACCGCTCCACTTCGATGCACGTGCACCTCTACACCGGCACGCGCACGCTCGATCAAAGCATCCACGAACTGCTGGCCGATCTGGCCTGACCAGTAGATGTACGTCTCGAAGGTAATGGTGCGGCGTGCCGATCGAATGCGGAACTCGCCGTCGTCGGATTCATAGAGCCGCGGCAGCTGGTGCTCCAGGCGACGCTGAGGTCCGGCCCAGTTCTACACTAGGGCCTGTTAACACTATCTGAGCCCTTCGATGATGAGCGCGAAGTAGATGAAGGCGATGAACACGAGGTCGAGCTTGTCGAAGCGACTGAAGATGCGCCGGAACCCTTTGAGTCTGCGGAACAGCCGCTCGACTTCATTGCGGCGACGATACAGCGCTTTGTTGTACTGCCACGGATCAATGCGAGTGCTCTTGGGTGGCACAACTGGAATGAAGCCCAGATCAAAGGCCAGTTGGCGCGTTTCATTGCCCTCATATGCCTTGTCCATCAACAGGTGGCAGCCCACCGGCAGGGCTTGCAGTCCGTACAGCAGGGCGCGGCCTTCAGGCGCATCGCCTGCCTGTCCTGGCGATAGCGAGAACCCTACGGCGCACTGCGCATTCGCGGCAACCATATGAATTTTGGTGCTCCATCCACCGCGGGACTTGCCGATAGCTTGTGGTCCGTTTTTTTTAGCGCACCCGTGCCATCGGGATGGACCTTCACGATGGTGCTGTCCAGGCTCACCGCTTCTATCTTGATGCGGATCAGCTGTTCTTCCTGCATCTTTTCGAACAGCTTATCCAGCACGCCGGCTTTGGCCCAACGGTTCATGCGGGTATAGACCGTATGCCAAGTTCCAAAGCGCTTTGGCAGAGCTCGCCACTTACAGCCGTTCTCAGCGACATACAAAATCGCGTTGATAACGGCCAGGTTCTGATGGGAAACATTACCGCGCTGGCGCGGCAGATATTTCTCGATGCGAGCAAACTGTGCGGCGTTGATTTCCATGCCGCTATCATATCATTTAGCGTTAACAGGCCCTAGCAGCACCGCGACGATGGCCAAGCCCGCACCAGTTCACAAGGTGAGGCCATATCAGCGTGCCCAGATCCTTGCGAGAAAGCCGCTTGGAACGAGGCTGCCTTCCGATCCGCGCGACCGGGACTTCAGCCCGCAGTATCCCTGAACCCGGCTTCGACCTGAACCGGGATGGACTTGTACGAGGGTGTGCGGCTGCGTGGATCAAAATCCTCGAGCGCCACCAACACGCTCGCTTCGGGAAAGTACGCCGCACAGGAGCCCCGGGCGATCGGATACGCTACCGCGACGAAGCCCCGCGCCTCTCTCGCAGCAGCAATCAAGTGAATCGGGTCGCCGGTTGCGAGACCCCTTTCCACCATGTCGTTGGCGTTCTCCGTATAGACGGCCTCGGTCCATTCCGGCGGCAACAGCTTGTCGAGCGCCTGCTTGTATTTTGCGCAGGCCTCGCGATCGACCGCGACCACAAACGCCTTGTAGCCGAGCGGCAGCACATTTTCCTTGAAGTGCTCGGCGACGAACGCCGCCACCTTGGCGACGCGATCGTCCGCTTTCAGGAAGGCGCGCAGGCCGATGG
>JANOXY010000467.1:0-8694 GCA_031418675.1 Pseudomonadota bacterium | reverse complement strand
CATGCGGCGACGATGACAAGCATTCGGCCCTGGCGCGTGCGCTCAGTGCGGGTCTTGAATTGTTGGGCGAGGGTGGGCGCGGTGAGCTGCGCTGCGCTCGCTGTCATCACGGCTTAGGCGCGGCGAATGGCAACTACAAGTTGTCGACGCGACTCGAACAATCACCCATCACCGATGCCAATCCCCATATCCAGGACGCAGCGTTACGTACGGACGCGCCCCTGGTGCTGCGCCGATATCACTGTCCAGGCTGCGGCCTCACCCTCGAGACGGAGATCGCCCTCGCCGATCAGCCACCGTTGTGGGACATCGAACTGCACTAAAAAACCGCATGGGCAAGATCACACAACGCACGACGCTGGAAGCTTTGATTGCGGACTATCTGCCGCGGGATGGCAGCGTCGCCATCGGCGGCCTGCATTTTCACAATACCCCCATGGCCCTGGTGCGCGAGATCATCCGCCAGGCGATCCCGATTGCCCATCTGGTGGCGCCCCTGGATGGTTCCATCAATGCTGATCAACTGATCGGTGCGGGCCTGGTGCGCGAAGTGCAGCTTGCTTATCTCGGTGCCGAGATCTACGGCCTGGCCGGACGTTTTCGCGCCGCCGCCGAGGCCGGTACCTTGCGCATACGGGACTGCGAAGAAGCGGGCTTCACGCTGGCCATGGCCGCGGGTGCGGCCGGTTTGCCGTTTGCGGCTTTGCCCCAGGGTTTCATGCCACCGCAGGGTACGATTCCGGGCGTGCTCGAGGTTAATACCACCGACTACCAAACGGTGGTCGACCCTTTCACGGGGCTGAGCCAGGTCGTGGTGCGTGCCATTACACCTGACGTGGCCCTGATCCACGCGCAAGTCATAGACCGGCGTGGTAACTGCGCTTTGCGCGGCGCGGCGATGCTTGATCTTGATGTGGCACGCGCAGCGCGGGTGTGTCTGGTGCAAGCGGAGCGCGAAGTGGAAGAGCTGCCCACGGATTGTCGTGCCTACCTGCCGGGTTATGTGGTGGACGCCTATTGTGTGGTGCCCGGTGGTGCCCATCCGGCCTCGTCCCATGGCTGTTATGACTACGATGATGTGCAGCTGCGTGCTTATGTCGATGCCGCCCAAACTGAGGCAGGCTTTGCGCGTTATCAACGCGAGGTCATTGGTGACAGTGAGTGCGCCTATCGTGTGGCGGTTGATCTGGCGTCGCGCCTGACCGCGCTGGCTTGCGCACAGCCATGAACTACACCCGCGCAGAGTTGATGGCCCTGGTCTGTGCGCGCGCACTGCGTGACGGTGATGTGATCGTGACCGGTACCCGCGCGACCTTGCCGAGTGCGGCCTATCGCAGCGCCCAGCTGCTGGGCAAGCCCCATGTTCGCGCCATGATAGGTGCGACCGGCACCATCGACCCGGCGGTGCAACCGGTGCCGCTGTCCGGCGGTGATCAGGCGTTTCTCAATGGGCGCTTGACACTCGATCTAGGCACGGGCGTGCGCGATCAATTGCGTGGTCTCGTTGATGTGATTTTTCTCGGTGCTTTGCAACTGGACAGCGCCGGACGCTGCAATCTGGCGGTGGTTGGTGACTATCGGCGGCCGCGCCTGCGGGGGCCGGGCAGCATCGGTCTGTCCATGGTGGGCAGTATCAAACGCACGTTCATGTTTTTCGAAGACCACGATCCGCGGGTGCTGGTTGAGCGCGTGGATTTTGTCAGTGGCGACATCCTGCGTAACGGTGGTGAGCTGCTGGTAGTCACGCCGCTCGCTGTATTGGGATCAAGGGTGGGACAGTCGGGTGTGCAGTTGTTGAGTGTGCATCCGGGTGTCAGCTTCGACGAGGTGCAGACGCGCACCGGCTTTACGCTGGATCGCGAGCGGGCGGTGATTACCGAGCCACCAACAGACACAGAACTTACGCTGCTGCGCAGTCTGCCCGATGGCCGCGCCCTGACGGCCATGGTGGCTAATGATCCCAGATGACGTGTTGGTTTTCCCGCGCGGCGGTTTGCAGCATCTTGATCAAGGGGCCGGCGCGGTGAGCGGCGCTGATGGCAGGCTCGTGATGGTCGTCATCCTGGGCTTGTTTGTGGTCGGCCTGTAGCGCGCGCTTGGGTCCGCCCTCGACCGCGGCGGTGAGGCGCGCCAGGGCCGCGGGAATATCCTCAGCGGCGAGCGAGCCGGGCAGGGTCCCGCTATGGCCCATGAGTCTGATCAATTCGCGCGCCACGCTTTCCAGCATGAGGATGTCCGGTGAGAACTTGCTTTTGAAGGTAATGGGCACGGGTGCGATCCTCGCTGTGTGATTGATTAAGGCAGGATCCCATAGGCGCGCGCCGGGAAACCAAAACCACCTTTGACCTTGGGCCAGCTGACTGCGATCAGTGCGCCTCGCGCCGGCACTTGATCAAGATTGGCCATCGCCTCGATCTGCCAATGACCGTGTTTCAGCAACCAGGCCTCGGCGGCAAAATCCTCACTGGCGTCGGTGTCCAGCGACTCATGGCCGATGGCGATTACACCGCGTTGTTCGAACAGGAACTTCACCGCCGCCAAGGACCACCCAGGAAAGGGTGCGCGTTTGAAGCGTTCGGGGTTCGTATCAAAATCCTTGGCCATATCGGTGCGCAGTGCGGCAAATGCGCCCTGCGGTATGGCGCCGTGGGCTTTCTCCCACGCGGCGATGTCCGCCACGTTCAAGGCATGGTTGGGCTCGCTGCTGAGCAGCGCCGTGATATCCAGCACCACCAGCGGCAATAACATCTGCTCGAGGGGAATGTTATCCATGGTCATGCCCTGAGGATCAAAGTGGGCCGGTGGATCGACGTGGGTGCCGTACTGCCCGACCATGGCATAGAAGGTGGAGCGAAAGCCATGTTCTTCGATGGTATAGGGTCGGTGGCTGTCGGGATCACTGGCCGCCGCCATAGCCGCCTGGCCGAAGCCACGCCACACCGGCGTGTCGGGACCGAAGGCATGGGTCAGATCAACGCGCTTCTTGCTGGCGATGGTGGCGTAAGCCTCGGCCAGCGTCACTTCGGCCCGCACGCCAGGCGAACTGAGCAGGCCGATAAAAAGCGCGATGACTACAAGGGGATAAAACAGGACTCGCATGTGTGTGCTCCCAGACGATGATGCCCGTCAGCCGATGTGCTTCGCCAGACCAGGAGTGTAACGCTTCGATATGTCCGGTCGCGCGCCCAGCGGGAAGTGCAATAATCGCCACGCGTTTTGTCGCGCCAACTTGCAGCCCAGGAGATCACCATGAGCAAACACCAGGTTCTATCGCCCCTGCCGGGCACCTTCTATCGGCGTTCGGCACCGGACGCGCCGCTGTTCAAGGAAGACGGTGCGGCGGTGGCGATGGGTGATGTGCTGGGCCTGGTTGAGGTGATGAAAAATTTTCAGGAGCTCACGTCGGAATTTGCAGGGCGGTCGATTACTTTCCTGGTGGAAGACGGCGAAACAATTGACTCCGACCAGGTTGTGGCTGAGATCGAAGTGTGAATATCCGGCGAGTATTGATTGCGAACCGTGGCGAAATCGCAGTGCGTATCAACCGTGCGTGTCGGGCCCTGGGCGTTAGTACAGTGCAGGTTTACAGCGCAGCCGATCGCGATTCGCTGGCGGTGCGACTCGCTGATCAAGCCATCGAAATCGGACCGCCACCGGCGGCCAAATCCTATCTGCGTAGTGACCTCATCATCGCGGCCGCGCGCAGCAGCGGTGCTGACGCGGTGCATCCCGGTTACGGCTTCCTGGCGGAAAATGGCGATTTTGCCGATGCGGTGGTGGCAGCGGGTCTGACCTTCATTGGTCCCAGTGGTGATGCCATTCGGCTGCTCGGTGACAAGGTGGCCGCGCGTCAGGTAGCAGCTGCCGCCGGCGTGCCTACGGTGCCTGGCAGTGTTGCGCGCTTGATCGATGTTGAGGCCGGCCTCGCACTGGCCGAAAAAATCGGCTACCCGGTGATGATCAAGGCGGCCGCCGGTGGTGGTGGGCGCGGCATACGGGTGGTGCACAACGAAGAAGAGTTCGCGCGTCAGTTTCCCCAGGCGGCGGCCGAAGCCACGGCGGCCTTTGGTGACGGCGGTTTGTATGTCGAAAAATTGATCGCCAGCGCGCGCCATATCGAAGTCCAGATCCTCGGTGATGGTCAGCGTTATGTGCATTGTTTTGAACGGGAATGTTCCCTGCAGCGCCGTCGCCAGAAAGTATGGGAAGAAGCGCCGGCGTTTCATCTTGATGCACAAGTTCGCGCGGCGATGTGTACCGCGGCGGTCAAGCTCGCCGCACAAGTGGCTTACAAAGGCGCTGGCACCGTGGAATTTCTCTACGACAGCACGACCGAGAACTTCTATTTCATCGAGGTCAATACACGTATCCAGGTGGAGCATCCGGTCACCGAAATGATCACCGGTCTGGATCTCGTGGCAGAGATGATCCGCATTGCCGGTGGCGCACGCCTGTCCATTGAACAGGACGACGTGGTCATCACCGGGCACGCCATCGAATGCCGTATCAACGCCGAGAATCCCGCCAGGAACTTCATGCCGGCGCCCGGCACGATCACGCGTTTAGTGGTGCCTGCGGGTGCTGACGTTCGATTTGATTCGATGTTGTACGAGGGGTATACCGTGCCACCCTTTTACGATTCACTGCTCGGGAAATTGATCGTCCATGGCCCCGATCGCGCCGCTTGCCTGGCACGTATGGCGGAGGTTTTGAGTGGGCTTGTGATTGAAGGTCTGGCCACCACTATCCCTCTGCACTGTGCGCTCGCTGCTGATGAAGCGGTCGCAAGTGGCACGATCGATACGCGTTTCCTGGAGGACTGGTTGGTACGCGGGCTTCTTGCAGCGCAAAATCCCTGACTAGATGCTTTGAATCGGACCTGCTTCACGTATTCTCCTGTTTTGCTGCGTTGACCTCGTGCCGTTTCAGGGCGCTAGATAGCAGCCAATAAATAAGTGTCGGCTGACTAACGTAAGCAGCACGATACAAGCGCAGGAAACTAACGGAGGGGTTCGTCATGAAATCATCACATCTAGTCATTGCCGCTTTGCTAGCTAGTCTAGCGGTGGCACCTTGCGCGCAGGCGGTGCCCAATATCGAGGTCAATGGCTCCGTTAGCGCAGCGCTCGCACCGCCGAGCGGTTCAGCTAAGAGCGACAGCGAATCCGGCGAGCCGCTGGTTCGCACGGCAGTGACGATCGCCGACGAACTGGTCGGGAGCTGGAAATACTCCGCGGTATCCGACATCAACGTGCCCAAGCTCGCCATTTATGCGGGCGTGGACAACTCGGGCGGTGGTGCGCTGTCCGGCGAATTCGACGGCGAGCTGCCGCTGATGCTGGTCAACTCAACGCTGACCGACACCATCACCATTACCGCGCCGTCCGCCGATCCCTATCGCATTACTGCTTCGCTGGAGATCCACGGCGTCTATCAGCTCGCCGGCAGCGACGGCCGAGTCACCGCGCAGTTCGGCATGGATCCTACAAGTCCAAATCGGCTCGCCAAAAATGAATTCATAAGCTACGGCGGCAACGGCCAGACGGGTGACATCAATAGCCCTATCGACATCTTGACCGTCAGCTATGATTTTGTCGGTGATGTGACCTTCGACATCTCCTCGCAGCTGTTCTTCTCCGTACACACCATCGACGCTGGCGCGAACATCGTTGCTGATTTCAGCAATACCGCGATTATTAATCTGGCCATCACCACTCTCGGTGGCGCGCCGATTCCGAACGTGGTGATCACCAGCGCTTCGGGCAACTTCGGCACCGCTGCGCCGATCCCGGTGCCAGCAGCGTTACCGCTGCTGTTATCGGCCCTGGTAGCGTGCGGCGCCTGGCGTACACGACGTCGCGCCTGAGCATAGCACCGCAGGCACACTGGATTGCGCGGCTGAGCGGGCGAGCTAATTGCGCTCCAGTACCACCACCGGGATCTCGCGGCTGGTTTTAGCCTGGTACTCGAGAAACGGCGGATAGAGGGTGGCCATGTGCTGCCACAAGCTTGCCCGTTCTGCGCCCTGCGCGGTGCGCGCCCGCGCGGCGAAAACCTCAGGTCCCACCTGTAGTTCGACCTGCGGCTGCGCGCACAGATTGTGATACCACGCTGCCTGGCTAGGCGCACCACCCTTGGAGCCAATGATCACGTACTTGCCATCCACCTCACCGTAGATCAAGGGCATGGTGTGGTGGGCAGCGCTGCGGCGGCCGACGGTGGTGAGCAGCAGCGTGGGTATTGCTTTGCCGCCGCCCGCGAAGCTTGTATCAAACAGATGGCCTTCGCGTCCGCCACTTTCGCGGTAGACGCGCAAATGCTCGGTTATCCAGTCGGGGACCTTGCCGGTTTCAAGACCGCGCAAGGGCGCGTTGGCATCAAACTCACTCACGTGATTTCTCCTTCTGACGGAATCGGCAATCTAGCGTACCAGCCGGCGCTGGTCCTGATCGACTGCAGCGGACCGGCCCATGCTTAAGATTTATTCACTGCCCAGCTGGCCGGGTCGACCTGAAAATATCCCCGCAGCGTTTCGTAGAGGCGCGGATGGCGCACTGAAAGCGCGCGAGGGCGTTCAAAAAACGCCTCGGTCGCGACGGCAAAAAACTCCGCGGGTGACGTAGCGCCATAGTCATCCAGCACACCGTCGGTGGCATTGCGCGCCCGCAGCCGCAGTAGATCGTATTCGCGCCCGAGCACATCCATCCACGCTTTTTGCATGGTGTCGTCGGCCAGCGCGGGCACACCATCCAGGGCACCGTTTTCTTCGTCGAGCTTATGGGCAAATTCGTGCAGCACGACGTTGTGGCTGTCATCGGCCGCGGCTAGGCCGTGCGTTATATCGGCCCACGACAGCACGATGGGCCCGCGTTGCCAAGACTCGCCACTGCGCAATTCTTCGTCATGGGTTTCCAGCGGGCCGTCACGCGTGACGACGGGTACGACGAAGGACTCGGGATAAACCAGAATGTTGGTGAAATCCGCGAAATAATCGGTGTCGCGGTTGAGTAGCAGCATGCAGGCCTGGGCTGCGATGCAATGGCGCATGCTGGCGTCGACCGTCAGACCATTACAACCGATGAAGCGCTTTTCGGCCAGGAAGACCTGCATATGCCCATGCAATTGTGTGCGCAGCGGCAACGGCAGATGGCGATACAGTGGTACCGATCGTTCGAGCGTGCTCGGCCATTCCAGCGGCACGGCGCGGCGGAATAAGCGTGCGCGGCGCAGACGTCGTAAGTGTCGTGGCAGCAGCAGCGCAGCCAACAGCAGGATAGTCAGTGCGGCAATGATGAACAGCGGCATGGGGGCAGTTTAGCGAAAACCCATGCAGCTGCAGGGTCTGGTCACGATGTCGGCTTTCAGAGTAGGGTACGGGCGCCCGCGCCACGGCGGGCGGGCTTGTAGAATCATTTCATCATTACAAAGGATAGAACTATGCGCGAACTTACACTGGCCGAACTTGATGTCCTGCTCAAGGAAGGCATCAACTACGCTCAATCCATAGGGCGTGTGTCGTCGGTCGGCGTAGTCGACATGGGCGGCAACCTGCGCGGTGCCTTGCGTCCGGAGAAGGGGCGTATCGCCAATATCGATATCGCGGTGAAAAAGGCCTGGACGGCGGTTGCCTTCCAACGGCCGACCGACATGGTGCGCGATGTGATGTTGCCGGGCGCGTTTGGTTATGGTTTGCAGCATACCGATGGGCGTATCTGCATGGTCGGCGGCGGCTTCCCGATTTTTGACGAAGCCGGTGATGTGATCGGCGGCATTGGCGCGAGTGGCGGTTCTATCGAAGAAGACTGCGAAACCTGTCTGATAGGCATGCGCAAGCTCGGCTTCAAGACCGAATTCGTCAATCCCTTAGCGGCGAAAAAATAGTCCGCTGCTCAGTCCGAGCGTAGGCGCTTCGGACTGATCGCGCCCCGCGCCCAGTGCTTGCCAGTCTGGTCCATGCTCAAGCGGGTCGCCGCCCGCGGCGCTAACCCTCAGAACCGCTCATTTTCCATCGCGGGGGTTTTATGGCCACTGTACAGACATCAGCAAGCAAGGAAACCGAATCTTTCAGCGAACGTCGTGTGCATCGGCGCCGCGCCGTGCAATTTGCCACGGCCTGGAGCGATGGTCGTCGTGCGCGTCAGGGTGAGGTGCTGGATACCTCGGCCGATGGTCTGTTTCTCAAGCCCGGCTGGGCGCCGTCCGAATCCTTCCTGCGTGGTGATGCCATCGAGCTGTTATGCCGGGGTCGTGAGCAGGAATTCGAATTAAAAGGCGAAGTGTGCTGGGTTGGTCATAGTGCCGATCACGATGTTGATGGCATTGGGCTGCGCATATTCACCACCGATGCACTACTGCATCTGGTGCAGGACATGCGCCAGGCCTGAGTTGGCTGCATCCTGTGCAGGGGCTCATCTCGAGGCCCTGCGCGACGCGGCTTGAGTGCCGCGACCCGAGTCGCTAGATTGCCCGCCTATCCATTCCGGAGCGGTGCCATGGGCATGCTGCGCGCAGATATCGAGTCTCTCGAACAGAACGGCATTACCGGCATTGCGCTCAAGCGACTCGGTGACCCGGATGTCATCGCACTCTGGTTCGGCGAAGGTGATCTGATCACCCCACCATTCATTCGCGACGCCGCCAGGCAGGCCTTGGACGACGGTCACACGTTTTATTCCAATCCGCGTGGGCGCCCCG
>JANOXY010000466.1:0-14040 GCA_031418675.1 Pseudomonadota bacterium | reverse complement strand
GCTTCGCGCTGCGCCGGCGCGAAAGCGCGGAAAATCGCGTATTCAAAAAACGACCAGGCTCGATAGTGGCCGCACAACACATCGCGCACCCAACCGGCCGGCAGTGCGGCCAGCGCGCCGTCGAGGCCGGCGTCTTCCGTCATGCGCTCGATGGAGGTTTCCTGTTGTTCCTGCAGACGCACATAGGTGCGCTGCCACTGCTGAGCAGGATCACGATAGGCGTACCAGTCGTCGTGTTTAAGCAGCGTCGATTGCAAAGACCACAGGGTCTCGCCATCGGGTCGCAGCAGATAGGCCTCGGTCTCACTTAAATTGGCATCAACTTTATCGAAACCCCAGGCATCGGGCTGTTGATGCACGGTGAGCGCCTCGTACTCCGTCAGACGACGGCCGGCTGGTTTGATGAAGGTGAAGTCGCGGGCGAGTTTGCCCGCGCCCCGCTCGCTGGCCGTCGCACTCATTGCAGCACCACCACCGGGCCAGCTGAGGGCAGATCCTTCAAGGGATCGCGGATCTCAAACTGCTGCTTGCGGATGTCGTCCAGGGTCCAGCGTTTGTCGCTGCGCAGATGAGGCTGAGCCAGCAAGGTCTTGCCGTCGTTGCGCACCAGCCCGCATTTTTCAATGTATTCGGCGAGGGAATAACCATCGAAATGTTCGTCCCAGGTACGGCTCATGGCGTAACGATGGGGCTCGTAAGCAAAGGTGCGCTCACAACCGTCGGAGCAGAACGCATGTTTGCGACCGCCAAAATCCTTGATGCGCACGGTCGAGATGTCCGGGCGTGGAAACACACAAGGCATGTGACAAACGCGACACAGGGTAGGAATACTGCCCATCAATGAGATCGGAATCTGGCCGTGGGACGGATCGCTCATGGCCGCGTAGTTTTCCCAGAACGCACCATAACGCGCGTACCAGCCGGGATACTTCAGTTCAAACCAATCGAAATCACGTGAATTCAAAGGATCGATGCGAATGAACTGCATGGGCCAGGTCGCGGCCAACAACATCATGGCGGTGTGTCCGACCCACTTGACCCTTTCCTTGGCTTCCAACCAATCACGCGGCAGCGCCACACCAAAGGGTTCGAGACGCTCGATGTAACCACCGGCCCAATCGTGGCCCACCCATTCGGTCCAGGCTTCGTGGTAAGAACCACCGCGGTTTTCCTGGAAATAGTCGTAAACCGCCGAGACGAACGTGTCGAGGAAGGTGTGCTGACGCCAGAAGGCGGAATCAAAATCCCGCTGCAGGCGTGGCAGGTTATCGGGCACCGATGCGATCGCCGCGAGGGTCGAATAGCCGTTGGCCATATGGCGCGCTTCGTCCGATTGCACTGAGAGGAAAGTGGTGGGTGTAGCCTGATCACCATTGGCCGCCGCGACTTCAGTGAGGGTGACAAACAGCGGGTTGGTATAGGCGGTTTCCGCCACGACCTGCAGGTTGAGCGCGCCTTCGATGGGATTGCCGGCAAAAAAGCTATCGAAGCAGGCACGGCTGGCGCGCATGAGGAAATTGCTGTTGCGCATCTTGAAGCCGCGTTCAAAACCTTCGGCGTCGATGGAGTGTTTGGCCAGATAACGCACCAGGTGCGCTTCCTGGTTGGTATGGCGCACCTCGTCGATCATCTGGGCCAGGTAACCTTGACGCAGCTCGGCGTTGTCGACCGCTTCCACCAGCTGGCCGGTGCATTTCATTGCCGCGTATTCGGCATAACAGGTCAGGGGCAGGGCGATTTTTAAGACCTCGGTCCAGCGCTCGGAGGCCTTGGCCGGCATCTTGGCGCGCGCCATCACGTCGCTCATGGCACCGTACTGCCGATCGTCCTTATCGCGCTCCATGCTGCAGTAGTCACGCACCAGATGGCGGAAGGGGTCGGCGGTTTTTTTCGGGATGCGGTAAGGCATCTGATAGCGCGCACTGGGTGCGCAATAGGAGGTTGTCCAATCGAAATCTTTGGCCCGATCGTGGGCCTTGATGAAATCGGCGTTCTTCATAGCCTGCTCCGCTGAAAATATTTGCCGCGCAAATGGTGTGGTGACACTAACCTAGTCATGGGGGCGCGCCCAGCGGTTTGTTCGCTTGCCTTGCCTTAGATCACGTCCGGCCTGCGTGGTTACCCAGCTGGGCTTCCAGCTCGGCAATCATGGCGCGGGCTTCATCACCCTCGGGGATAGGCCGGCCGGAATCGCGCCATTCCACCGCCGCCTTAAAACCCTCGGCCTGGGCATAACGGCGGAACCACAGACCTTCGGGGTTGTGGCGGGTAATGCCGTCGAAAACCGTCGCCATGGTCTGGCTTTGTTCAAGGCCCATGGTCAGCAGCATCTGGTTGACCACCAGCTTGTGCATTGCAAGATGGCTGCGTGGTACGCCGGCGATGCGCAAGGCAAGGGCCAGGGTGGTGGCTTCGAGTTCGGCTTCCGGCACAGCGTGATTGGCCAGACCCCAGGCCTCGGCGCGGCGGCCATCGATGGTATCGCCGGTGAACATCATCTGCTTGGCCCGCGCCGCACCGATGCGAAAGGCCCACATGGCGGTGGTCGGACAGCCCCACACTCGCGTTGGCATGTAGCCGATACGTGCATCCTCGGCCATCACCAGCAGATCGCAGCACAGGGCGATATCGCTACCACCGGCCACGGCGTGGCCGTGCACCTTGGCGATGGTGGGCTTGGCGCTCTTCCACAGAGTCATGAAGTCCTCGGTATTACGTTTCATGAAGGCGTAGTCCTCCATCGGGTCCCAGGGCGGGCGCTCCTGCTGGCAAGGATGGTCAACGTCGCTCTCGCCAAAATGCTGCAGGTCATAACCGCCACAGAAACCTTTGCCGGCGCCCTCCACTACGATCACGTGCACCTGTTCTTCGGCATTAGCCCATGCCACCGCCTGGCGGATCTCGCGCGGCGTGTCGTCGTTTATCGCGTTGTAGCGCGCCGGACGATTCAACAGCAGGCGCGCGATGCGCGGGTGTTGTGGGTCCTGATCGATACGCAGGGTGCTGAATTCGGGCATGGCAAGGTTCCTGGAGGAGTGGGTTTAAACAATTTAGACGCCGCTGTAGGTCCGACTTCAGTCGGACACTCGATATTAGTGCTCTGGAATGAATGTCCGAATAAATTCGGACCTACAAGATCACAGCTGCGCCCACAACGGCGCTTGCAGCCATTATCATGTCCACCCACCACACCGCGCCTACTGTAGGTCCGAATTTATTCGGACATTCATGCCAGGGCACGACGGGACCCGAATTCCTAGTGGAGCAAACCATGAAACTCGAAGGCATACGCGTGCTCGATCTGTCGCTTTTTCTGCCTGGTCCGGTGCTGACGCAGATGATGGCCGATCATGGCGCCGAGGTGATCAAGCTCGAACCCATCGGCGCGGGCGAGCCCAACCGCGAAATCGGCCAGAAGCGCGATGGCGTGACCGTTTATTTCGCCAATACCCATCGCAATAAAAAAAGTATTCAGCTCAATCTCAAGACCGATGAGGGGCGCGCCATCGCACTCGATCTGGCGGCCAACTGCGATGTGATGGTCGAAGCCTTCCGGCCCGGTGTCGCTGCACGGCTGGGCGTAGGTTACGAAGCGGTACGTGCTCGCAACCCCGGCATCGTCTATTGCTCGATGTCGGCCTGGGGCCAGGATGGACCCTATGTCAACCGGCCCGCCCACGATCTCACCTGCGAGGCCGTGGCCGGCATCCTGAGTATCAATCTCGGCCCTGACCGCCGCCCGGCCATTCCCGGTGTGGCCGGTGCCGACATGCTGTCGTCGATGATGACGCTCTCGGCCCTGTTGATGGCACTGTTGCGGCGCAAGGAGACGGGCCAAGGCGACTATATCGACGTCGCCATGGCCGACAGTCTGATCGCCGCCTTGGCCAACAACATGGGCACCACCTTTGCCGACAAACGTGCGCCTGACGTCGCGCACGAACGTGCCTTGGGCGGTTACGCCATGTACGACATCTACGAGACCAGCGATGGACGACACGTGGTGCTGGGTGGCTCGGAAATGCATTTTGCCAGCGCCGTACTGGACAAGCTTGGGCGCACCGATTTGCTCGATCTGTGTCAGCCGCCACCCGGCCCCCATCAGAATCCGGTCAAGGATTTTCTGCGCGCGACCCTCCGCACCAATACCATGGCCCACTGGGAAAAGGAGTTTGTCGGCGTCGACTGCGCGTTTGCGCCGGTCAAGAATCTGCGCGAGGCCTGCGACGATGCACAACTGCGTCACCGGCAGATGATCGTGGAAGACGAGCGCGGCTGGGAACACATCGGCATACCGATGAAGTTCAAGCACGAGCCCGGGCAACTCAAATTCCAGTTCGCCAAACTGGGGGAACATACCGAGCAGGTGCTGATGAGCCTGGGTCACGATGCGGCAGCCTTGGCGAAGCTGAAAGCTGCCGGGGTTTACTAAGGAGTCTTGAGCAGCGCGCACCGAGGGTTGGTGGAGCCATGGCAGCTTTTGTATCACGAGTACTTCAGCACTGTTCTCTTGTAGGTCCGAATTCATTCGGACATGCTCTACCCGACCCGCCGAAATTTCTTTTGGTGCCCAAAATTTGGAGAACATCCCATGACACGTATGCGATTCGGCGCGTTTCTGCCGCCCCATCATCTACCGACCAACTACAACCCGACCTACGCACTGCAGCGCGATCTTGAAATCGTCAAGCTGCTGGACGATATCGGTTATGACGAAGCCTGGTTTGGTGAACACCACTCGGGTGGTGTTGAACTGATCAGTGACCCGATGATCTTTATCGCCCATGCCGCGGCCCATACACGCAACATTCGTCTCGGGACTGGCGTGGTATCGCTGCCCTACCACAACCCGCTATGGGTCGCCGATCGCTTGGCCCTGCTCGATCACCTGACCCGCGGCCGCGTGATGCTGGGCATAGGTCCCGGTGCGCTGGCGACCGATGCCGCCATGATCGGCATCGCGCCCCATGAACAGCGTGATGCCCTGGACGTTGATACCGATGTGCTCATGCACCTGCTTACCAGCGATGAACCGATCAGCATCGAAACTCCGCGCTACAAGCTGGTTGATGCGCGACTGCAGCTCGACTTCTATCAGGATCCCCATCCCACCATCGCCGCGGCGGCGGTGGTTTCGCCCTCGGGCCCGCGCCTGGCCGGCAAACACGGCATTGGCTTGATCTCCATCGGTGCGACCATGAAAGCCGGCGTGGATGTGCTCGCCATGCATTGGAATGTGGTCGAGCAACGTGCGAAAGAATTTGGCAAGCAGGCCAATCGCGACAGCTGGCGGGTGGTGGGGCTCATGCATCTGGCCGACACAAAAGCCCAGGCCATGGCCGATGTGCGCCACGGCATTCGCGAATTCTGCGACTACCTGCAGCACACTGCCGCGGCCCCGCAGATTCAGGTCTCGGGTAATAACATCGATGAATACATTGATTGGGCCATCGGCAGTGGTTCAACGGTAATCGGCACCTACGATGATGCTATCACCCATATCGAGAATCTCGCCGAGCTCTCCCAGGGTGGTTTTGGTTGTTATCTGTTGTTCGATCATAACTGGGCACCCTTTGCGGCGAAAAAGCGTCATTACGAAATCTTCGGCAACTATGTGGTTCCCCATTTCAAAGGCACCAATCGCCGCATGAAACGCAGTGAGGCTGTCCTGCGCGCGGTGCGCGATCCGCTCGCAGCGGCGCAACAGGAGGCTATCGCAGCGTTCTCGGCACGCCACGCGGCGGACAACAAAAGCGGGGGCTAAAGCGCGAGCCGCTCAACTGGCTGCGACAGCGGCGCGGCTGCATTGAGATGTTATCGACCAAAAACAAAGGGCCCACGTGGGCCCTTTGTTAAGGTGCGAACTTAAGTCGCGGCTAACTTAGCCGGCAGAGGCCTGTGGCAATTCCATCTCCTTGTTCAACTGATTCAAACGCAGCAGTTGTCCTGGTGTCGCACCGGTACATACGCCGTCTTTGAAAGTCACTTTACCGTTGACCATGATCCAGCGATATCCTTCCGCACGCTGCACGCGCCGCCATTCGTTGGCAGGGAAGTCGTGGGCAATTTCGTAGTCGATTTCCGGCTCGCGCTTCAGGTTGGCGAAGTCGTAGACCAGGATGTCGGCCGGTGCACCTTCACGCAGAAAACCACGATCGGTGAAACCCGCAGCCTGGGCCGGTAGATAGCTCAGGCGGAAGTGCGCCTGCTCCAGGGTCAACTGGCCCGTTTCCCGCACCAGCCAGGTCAGGATCTCAGTGGTGAAGGAGCCGCCGGTGAAAAAGCGCGTATGGGCGCCACCATCGGACAGACCCGGGATGACGTACTGGTTGCGTACCAGCTCACCAACTTTCTTGGCATCGGTGCTGCCGATGTCGGCGGTCTTGTAGAGCACCTTCAATCCACCCGCGACACCGATGTCCAGCATCGCATCGATGTGATGTTTGCCCTCGGCTTTCGCGATCTCGCCTAGCGTGCGACCGTGATATTTCGCCAGTTCCGGATGCCCCGGTGTTGCTTCAATGACGATGCCTTCGATAGGACCGCCAACACCGGTGGTCGCCAGGGTCGCTTCTTCGGCGATCATCTCTTTGCGAATCGCGGGATCCGACAGTTTGATCGTACGCTCTTCCAGCGTGCCGACCGTGGCCTTCGCCCAGGCCGGACTTGAATCGTAGAGGTTCCAGTCTTCGAGCGTGAAAATGAAAGGTGCACGCACGGTAACGGCCTGTCCATAAACCCGTAAGCCGCGTTCGAAGCAGCTGTCGATCCAGGCCATGGTTTCGTTGTGTACGTTTTCGTGGCCGGGCTCGTCCGATGCGATCAGGGCATTGAACAGTACCGGACGCCCGGTACGGCGCGCGATTTCTTCAACAAACTCGCGATCCGCGTTGCTGGTGTTGTTGACCACGTCGCCGCCCTTGGCGTTGACCAGTTGCACAAAACCATCACCACGTTTGCCGAGCAGATCGCTGAAGGCCAGCAGGGTTTCGTCGGGAACGAGATCGGTTGGCATCGGTGTGCCATCAAAATCCGACTGCACGGAATTCTTGCCGAAGCGCTGGAAGCTGAAACCCATCATGCCGGCATCCATTGCTTCGCTGATCAGGCGATTCATTTCGCCCTGCTCGTCCGGTGTTGCGGCACGGCCGGATTTTGCACCCTCCAGCCCAAGCACATAGACCAACAGCGGATTGAGCGGTACATAGCTCAAGAGATTAACGCCCTTGGGCAGGCGGTCGAGATGATCCATCCATTCCGGCAGCGACTCCCAATCCCAATCCAGGCCCAGACCTTCGACCATGGTCTCGTAGGGGATCTGTTCCGTGCGCGTCATCATTTGCAACAGACGCTCGCGGTTTTCTTTGCGTGCCGGCGCGAAACCGAAGCCGCAGTTGCCGATAGCAACCGAGGTAACACCATGCCAGCCGGAAATAGTGCAGTAGGGATCCCAGTGGACCTGGGCATCGTAGTGGGTGTGCAGATCAACAAAACCGGGAGCGACTATCAGTCCTTCCGCATCGATCACTTCGGCGGCATCGGCCGCATTCACACGTCCCATCTTCGCAATCTTGCCGCCGCGGATAGCAATATCACCCTTGAAGCGTGGCAAGCCCGTACCATCGATGATGGTGCCGTTCTTGATTACCGTATCAAACTTAGCCATCTAAGATCTCCCCTTGATCGGGAATGTGCACTATGAGCGGAGTCAGTCCCGCTGGTGAGGCCATTCGCGAATGTTGTAACGCCGGTTCACCAACGACTTTAGTCCAACAGCGTTGCCAAAACATCCTGATCGGAAGTGTGCTGATCAGAAGTGTGAGAAGTGTTGCCATGCAACAAAAGGTCGGAAGCACAGACTCGATGCGAAGATCGGTTTAGTTCATGCGTGTCGAGATCGCAGTGGCGGTGCGTGCAAGGCAACATTAATGAACACGTTTGATACGTCATTTCGGAGATGCACCTTATCCCTCGATTTTTCTTCCTTCGTCACAGAGAAGCCTTATCAAGCGTAACAAGGCATCATAGGAAGACCTTAGACCGCCGCCTTCACCTACCCATTAGTGGGGCGATTCCATGCACCGATAGGCAAGCACTCAAGCGGTTCATTTAGCAGACGGGATGGGCTGATGATTGACCCATCACCATCAGAGTGAGAACCACGACGGGTGACAGCAGCAATGCTTGCGGCCCACGCGGCCGGCACCATCACGCTTACAGACACACACGTGCCGTTAGGCGGACAGCTTAATACCACCCCCGCCCATGGGAACTTTGAAAGGTGTTGTATCAAGCTCCGCCAACTGGATTTCGCCGTTCAGCACCTGGCGCTTCCAGATCTGATGCTCACTCTCGGCGGCGTGGAACTCCGGCATGACTTCGTTGGCGAATAGTTCCAGGCTTTCGCGGATGTGGGCATCACTGGTCTTGCCGGCCTGGTTAAGCAGAATGATCTGATCGACGTTTGACCCCTGGAACTTGCGTAGTTTTTTGCGCAAGGTTTCGGGTGACCCGATCAGACCACCCGCAATGGCGCGCGCGGCGGCGGCAGGATTGGCGGTTTTCCACTTCACATATTCGTCCCACATATTCACCGTGCCCGGTGCTGGGCGCTCGCGGTTCTCATTTCGCCCGTAATACTGCAAGGCGAATTGAAAGAAGGTTGCACCCTCGGCGCGATGCCGCGCTTCTTCGTCGCTGGCCGCGCACATGAAGTAACTGACCACCGCAATGTTCGGGTTACTCTGGTACTCACAAAGCTTATCGAGCCGACGTGTAAAGGCGTTGTAGTAGGCATGCACCCAGGCATGGGCAGCATCGGCACTGAGGAATTGAAAACCCAAGGCACCCATGCCACGACGGCCCGCCATCTCGATGGTCTCAACCTGGGAACAGGCCACCCACAGGGGCGGATGGGGTTTCTGCAGTGGTTTGGGCAAGACATTGCGCAAGGGAAATTTGAAATACGGTCCGTCGTAAGCGCAGCCACCATCGGCGAACATCGGCATCAGCGCCCGCACCGCGTCTTCCCATACAGCGCGTTTGCTTTCCATGTCGCGATCAAAGGGTTCAAGCTCGGTAAAACTCGCGCTTTCGCCAATGCCGAGCTCCACCCGTCCATCACTGACGAGGTCAAGTGCCGCAATCCGTTCCGCGACCCGCGCCGGATGGTTGGTTGTCAGCTGCACGATACCGTGGGCCAGTCGAATGTTGCGCGTGCGCTGGCTGGCGGCGGCAAGAAACACTTCCGGTGCCGGTGAGTGGGAATACTCTTCGAGAAAATGATGTTCCACTTGCCACGCATAGTCATAACCCAGCTGGTCGGCAAGTTCGACCTGGCCCAAGGCGTCTTTATATAAACGGTGCTCGCTGTCCGGCGCCCACGGTCGTGGCAATTGCAGTTCATAAAAAATGCCGAATTTCATCGCCGCTTGCTCCTTTGAGATCGTCCGAAACCCTGGACTTCGTGTTGTGCAAAAAAAAGCTCGACGCAATTACCGTGCGGTTCAATCCCGTCGCCCACCCCAGCGTCCCCAGTGTATGACCTCTTCCACCGCGCCGCGGCTGGTCCGGCCAAAACGGCCTTGTGGGTAGCCGAGGGGAATCAGACCGGCCACTTCCTTGTCGGCGGGAATGCCAAGCTGTGTTTTTAACGCGTCTTCAAAAAAGTAATGCAATGTCGTGAGGGTCGCGCCAATGCCATGGGCGCGGCACGCCAGGAGAATGTTCTGCACGGCAGGGTAAATCGAGGCGTGCAAGGTGGCCGTGATCGAACGCGGATTGCCCAGTTGTGCATAGGTCGGAAAATCAGTGCCGGTACAGGCCAACAGAATCACCGGCGCTTCGTCCATGTGTTCAGCCAGATGAATCGCGGCGTCGAACATGCGCCGACGTTCCAGTGGAATGCTCGCCATCGCTGGAATCGTTCCTTCCCGTTCCAACCGTCGGTAGTTCTCGAGGTAGTGGTCGCGAATGAAACGTTTGTCATCCACACCATCGACCAGCACAAAACCCCAGTTCTGAAAATTGCTGCCGCTAGGCGCGTGTATGCCCGCTGTGATGATCGCGCGGAGCACCTCAGCGGGGATCGGATCGGGCTTAAGACGACGCATTGAGCGTGTGGAAAATATCGCCTCGAATAATCCCATTTCAGACATCGCACTCGCTCCTGACTTGGCGCACTTCGAAGTTTTACGTTAACGTGCCTGCACTGCGCCGGTGGCGGCGCCCGCATCCAGGAGATGGGGACCATGACTGTGACGAATGCCGCAAGTGGCACGAATATACACGAGATAGCCGATGGCATATTTCGCATCAATACGCCGGTCGAAGTGCTCGGCGGTTTTTCATTCAATCAGTATCTGATCGTCGATCGCGAGCCGCTGTTGTTCCACACCGGGCCACGACGCATGTTCGGACTGGTCAGTGAAGCGGTGGCCAGTGTGCTGCCCTGTGCCAAGCTGCGCTACGTCGCTTTCTCCCATTTTGAAGCCGACGAATGTGGTGCGTTGAACGATTGGTTGAGCGTCGCGCCGCAGGCCACCGCGGTATGCAGCCAGCTCGGCGTGATGCTGTCGGTGGACGACACCGCCATCCGTCCCGGCCTGGGTCTGGCCGACGGTGCAACCCTTGAACTCGGTCGCCACACGGTCAAATGGCTGGATACGCCCCATCTGCCCCACGGTTGGGAAACGGGCTACATGATGGAGCTGACAACGCGCACCCTGTTTTGTGGTGACCTCTTCACCCAGGGTGGCCTCGGTGCCGCGCCATTAATTGAGACCGACATCCTGGAGTCCAGCGAAGCGTTTCGCCAACCGATGGATTATTTCTCCCACACCCGCCATGTACTGCCTTTGATCGAAAAGCTGGCGCTCGAAGATCCGGCGATACTCGCGTGCATGCATGGCAGCGCGTGGCGCGGTGATGGTGCGGGCCTGCTGCGGGCCCTGGGCCAGCGCCTGGCGGCGGGCTGAGCGGTTTGGCGCCCACTGAGTCGTGGGCGCCGGACTAGATGTGCAACGGGCAGCGCATGCACCCTAGGTCGGAAGGCTCCCGACCTCTGGGTTGAATGTGCGAATAAATTCGCACCTACAGGTTGCTGGCCTCGATTGGTGGCAATGTAGTGCCGCCTCAACGTCGGGTACTTCCGACCCTAGGCCACCCAAAAACTCAGCTCAACTTAAACCCTTCGTAGCCCTTGGCCGCCACCTCCGCCACTTTTTCGCGGAAGGCTGGCGCGCCGCCGGCGTAGAACAAAAAGCCACGCTTTTTGCCAGGCACGTTGGTGCCCATGAACCAGGAATCGGTCTTGGTGAAAATCATGCCTTCGGTCAGTGACTGCGCGTGTTCGGTCCAGGCCTCTTCCGCCGTGGCATCAGCTTCGATCCGCTTGTAACCCTTGTCCCGCATATAGCCCAGACAATTGGCCACCCACTCGCCCACCACTTCCACGCAGCGCGTGAAGTTGCAGAACACTGCGCCGTTGACGATCAGCAGATTGGGGAAACCGGCGGTCTGCAGCGTGAGATAGGTGCTGGGGCCGTTGTCCCATTTGGACTTGAGGGTTTGACCACCCACGCCACGAATGTCCATACGGGCAAGTTCGCCGGTGATGGCGTCGAAACCCGTCGCATAGATGATCACGTCGAGCTCGTATTCGGCATCGGCGGTTTTCACACCCTTGGGTGTGATGCTGAGGATGGGCTTGGACTTGACGTCCACCAGCTTGACGTTGTCCTGGTTATAAACCTCGTAGTAACCAGTCTCCATCGGAATGCGCTTGGCGCCAAAAGGATGATCCTTCGGGCACAGCAGCTCGGCCACGGCCGGGTCTTTCACCCGCTCACGAATCTTGCTGCGCACGAACTCGGCGTAGTCGGCGTTAGCGGCCTCGTCGGTCATGATGTCATGGAAGCAGCCGAACCATTTGGTGAAGCCCGGCTGCGACCAGATATGTTCATAAAACGCATAACGCTCTTCTTTCGGCACGTCGAAGGTTTTGCGTGGATCGAACTCCTGCATGAAGCTGGCGAAGGTCTGATTGCAACGCCGGAAGATATCCTGATAGCTGGCCTTGATCTTGGTTTGTTCGTCAGGCTCGATGGTGGAATTACGCAGCGGGCAGCAATAGTTGGCCGTGCGCTGGAAAACCGTCAGATGTTTCGCTTCTTTGGCGACGTGGGGGATGAGCTGCACGGCGGTCGCGCCGGAGCCGATCACGCCGACCCGCTTGCCGGTGAAATCAACTTTTTCGTGGGGCCAGCGCGAGGTGTGGAAGGACTGGCCCTTGAAGGTCTCGATGCCCGGAATGTTCGGCATATGGGTGGCGGACAGAATGCCGACCGCAGAGACCACATACTGGGCCCGGGCGCGGTGACCGTCTTCGGTGGTGACGTCCCAACGGTTGGCCTTATCGTCGAAAATCGCGGACTTGATGCGTGAATTGAGCCGGATGTGGGGCTTGAGCTTGAACTTGTCGGCAACGAAGTTCAGGTATTTTTCGTTCTCCGGTTGACCGGAAAAGTGCTCGGTCCAGTCCCATTCCTGCAGCAGTTCTTCGGAGAACGAGTAGGCATAACTATAGGACTCGGAATCGAAGCGGGCGCCCGGATAGCGATTCCAGTACCAGGTGCCGCCGACACCGCCGCCGGCTTCAAAACTGCGCGCATTGAGACCCAGCTGGCGCAGGCGGTAGAGCTGATAAAGCCCCGATACGCCGGCCCCAATGATCAATACATCCATCTCTTCGACAGCGTCGTTATGCACTGCTGTCATGTCATGCGCTGCTGTTGCCACGTCTTTCTCCCCTTCGGTCGGTATCGTCTTGCTAAAAAACGGGAGTAATAACTGCCGACGGCCGGCAGCCATGCACCCTCGATGAGGGGCCATGATGGCGGTGACGCGTAGCCAGTGGCAAGTCTGCGAGCGTTGATCCCGCTTTTGGGGAGGGTCAGTGGCCTGTAGCGGGATGATCGAGATCCGGCCGGCCATGGGGATCAACATGGGTCATGACATTCAACACTCGATGACGGCGCATGACCCGCTCGCGCGCGGCTACGGCAATGTCGTGGCCGGCTTCGACGCTAATACCGCTGTTAATTTCGATATGGGCGTCGACCACGATCATGTCGCCCATCTTGCGCGTTCGCAGGTCATGCACGCCGTTCACACCCGGTGTCGCGACCAGGGTCTGGTGGATGGCCTCCACCTCCTGCTCGTCGACCGCTCTATCCATGAGGTCGTGCAGGGCATCCCAGCCGAAACTCCAGCCCATCTTGGCGATCAAGAAGCCGACGATGAGGGCGGCGATCGGGTCGAGGATCCGATAACCCGCCAGATTGCCGACGATGCCGATGCCAACCACCAACGACGATGCGGCGTCCGAGCGTGCGTGCCAGGCGTTGGCCACCAGCATGCTGGACTTCACGCGTTTGGCCACGCCGAGCATGTAACGAAACAGCGACTCTTTGGCTGCTAGCGCGAGGCCAGTCACCCACAGGGCAGCAACGTGTACGGTCGGCACACTGGCTGGCGATTGCAGTTTATGCACCGCCGACCACAGCATGCCGGCGCCCACCACCAACAACAAAACGCCCAACATCAGCGAGGCGGCGTTTTCGAAACGCTGATGACCATAGGGGTGATCCTGATCGGCCCCCTTGCGGCTGTGATGACTGGCAAACAACACGACAAAATCGGCAACCAGGTCGGCACCCGAATGGACGCCGTCGGCGATCAGACCTTGTGACCTGGCCAGCACACCGAACGTCACCTGCGTGCCAGTCAATACCAGGTTCACAGCCACACTGACCCAGGTGCTGCGCAGTGCCGCCGCGCCACGATCCTCGGCACTGATTTGGGTGTCTTCCGGATCATGGACGAGATCGGTGAACTTCATGGTCGGCACGTGATTAAGAGCAAAAGCAGCGACGTGCGCGAGCACCACGCCGATCGTCGGACTAGGATCGAATCACTGCCCGCCCGCCGTCAAATGCATTTAGCTCGACTCACCTGCGACGCGGTGCCGCTGCCTGCATA
>JANOXY010000465.1:0-8799 GCA_031418675.1 Pseudomonadota bacterium | reverse complement strand
CCCTGTCGGGGCTATTAATTTCGAAAATTAAATGTCTGCGCACCGCTGAATGTGCTATTTATTTCGCCCCTACAGGGCCTTAGCGGCTGCCCTTCAGGATCCGGCCTTTTTCGCGGCCCCAGTCGCGCTCCTTCTCCGAGGCGCGTTTATCGTGCTGCTTTTTGCCGCGCGCAAGCCCGATCTGGGCTTTTATCCGGCCGTTCTTCCAATACATGGCGAGTGCGACGGCAGTCATGCCTTTGCGTTCAATGGCACCCATCATGCGGTCCAGTTCGGTGCGATGCATGAGCAGCTTGCGGTAGCGCTGCGGATCGGGGTTGACGTGGGTTGAGGCCGACGGCAGCGGATTGATCAAAGCGCCGAACATAAAAGCTTCGCCGTTTTTGAATTGCACATAGGCATCGCGCAGCTGCACCTTGCCTGCACGCACGGCTTTCACTTCCCAGCCTTCGAGCACCAGACCGGCCTCAAACGTATCGTCGATGGTGAAATCGTGGCGTGCCTTGCGGTTCTGCGCGATCGAACTCGGCTGCTGTTTGGCTTTGCTGGTGTTACCACTCATGGTCGCGCTGGAGATTGGCTGCTGGATCGGTGAAGGATGCGCAGTATAGCGTTATCGTTCGCCACACAGGCCGATAGACGATATCTGCGGGTGCCGCTAGCCAACCCACACGACGGGAAAACGAATTCCGCGAAAGGTCGGCGCGCAGACATAAGGGCCGGCATCAGCGTGGATAGTGCGCTCTGAGAGCTGCGTAACCCGGCTATTGGGTGAGTTCTTGTAGGCCTATGCGCAATCTCTGAAAATGCGTAGTTATGAAGGTTCTCTTTTTGCGGCCATGCGCCTCAGGCCGGTCGAATTATTTCCCCATTATCCGTGCATGCTGCAGGTGGCCGGCATGACTATCGTCAAGCGGATGACGTTTGTACCGTTCTCTGCCGAGCAAATGTTTGATCTGGTGAACGACGTGGCGGCTTATCCTGAATTTTTGCCCTGGTGCACCGCCAGCGAGATCCTGCTGCACGAACCACAGCGCATGCGCGCCTGCCTGCGCCTCAAAAAGGGGCCACTGGATACAAGTTTCACCACCGACAACCGGCTCGTAGCGGGACGTTCGATTTCGCTTGCGCTGGTCAACGGCCCGTTCTCGAAGCTGCAGGGGCATTGGCGCTTTGAACCGGCCGATGGTGGCAGCACCGTGGGTCTTGAAATGGAATTCGAGTTCAACGGAAAGTTGTTGAGCAAGGTTTTTTCGACGGCGTTCAAGCCGATCGCCGATTCGCTCGTCGAGGCCTTCAAAAAACGCGCCTACGAAATCTATGGGCGCTGATCCCCTGCACATTGAAGTGGTTTATGCAGCGCCCGAACAGCAGTGGGCGCTTGCGCTGGAGGTGCCCGCTGGTACTACCGTGCGCGGGGCCCTGGAGCGGGCCCGTGTACATGAGCGTTTGTCAGTGTCGGAACTGGCGCTCGTTAGCGTTGGCATGTTTGGCGTGCCCTGCGACCGGGACACGGTAGTTGGCGAGGGCGATCGCATCGAGATCTACCGGCCGCTGGTCGACGACCCGAAAATCATCCGTCGTCGTCGCGGTATGCACCGGCGACCACGCCAGCGCACCATCTGAAATCCGGCGAGCCTCTGCTTACTCGTCCGATTCCGGGCGCTTGACTAGCGGCTCTTGCGGCTTTTCGGGTGCTGTCGGCTGGACGTAGTCGCCCTGGGCCAGTCCGAAGACATTCAATACCCGCTTTGCGATGCCCTTTTTGGGCCGTACGCGGACCGTATCCGGCGGTACCACGATGCCCTCGCCGGGCGCGGACTGAATATTTTCATAGGGGTTTACGAGGGGTGCCGGTTCAGCTTTTTCAGCCTCCGGATCTTCCGGAACGGCAACACTGGCTGATTTGTCGCTGGACGCCAGTTGGGTGGTGCCCTCGGATTTTTCACCCGCTTTTTCCGCGCCATCCGCCAGCGCGGCGCTGGCTTTGCCGTCGCCCTTGTCTGGTTTCGCCTGATCGCCCTTGGCGGGTTTTTCGTCCTCGTCGCCGGTGAAAGGAATGGTCTGCTTGATGCGGGCCATCACGCCGCGACCCCGACCTTTGGGCACATCGACGGTGGTGTCGTTATGCAATTCAACTTCGATCTCGCCAGCTGCGGGCTTCACGTCGCCGTCCACCCGCGCGAGTTTGCCGTCGGCGAAAACCAGCGCCACATGCCGGCGTTCGACCTCACCGCCGCCGGGCTGCAAGGTAAAAATGTAGTCCCAGCGGTCAGCGTTGAAAGTGTCCATGATGATGGGCGTGCCCATGATGAACTGGACCTTCTTTTTCTCCATGCCCTTGCGCAGCTGCGCGACCATCTCCTGCGTAACAACGTTACCCTGCTGCACGTCGATTTTGTGCACGAAGGGCAAATCGTTTATCGATGGTAGTCGATAGAAGGGCAGGCGTGGCGCCGAGCAGCCCCCAAGCAGGATGGGAATGAGTAAGGTGGAAAGTAGGGTTATACGCATGAAGTGTCGCTTGCAATGGAGTCTCTGGCGCGCGGTGTCAGGGCCTGACGCTGTCCACGAGCCTGCTGGGGTGGACCGCGCCGGACATCAAAATACTGCATTACTGGCACGGTCACAGCGTCGGCCAGCATGCTAGCACAGCGGCTCGCGCGGGCGCGAAGGTGCTATCCTCCTACTCAACAACCGATCTAGGAACGTGGATAGCTCATGGATACGCAGGAACTCAAAAGAGCGGGCCTCAAGGCAACCTTGCCACGGCTTCGTATCCTGGAGATTCTGGAGGTCAATACCGACCGGCATATGAGTGCTGAGGATGTGTACAAAGCGCTCATTGACGCTGGTGAGGACGTCGGCCTGGCCACCATCTATCGGGTCTTGACACAATTTGAGGCGGCCGGCCTCGTCCAGAGACACAATTTCGATGGTGGGCACGCCGTGTTCGAGATGGCCCAGGAATCTCACCACGACCATATGGTGCGCCTCGATAGCGGTGCGGTCATCGAGTTCTTCGACGAGGAAATTGAGCGCCGCCAGCGGGAAATTGTTGCTGAGCTCGGTTATGAGCTGGTGGACCACAGCTTAGTGCTCTACGTCCGCCCCAAGGCCAGCGGTAGCCGCTAGGCCGCGCCCTGCCGATGGCCGCCCGTGGCGGTGGCGATCAAATCCCGTGCGTGGGCGACACTCGCTGCGGTGGCGTCGGCAGCGCCCAACATGCGCGCGATTTCACGTTCACGAGCCTGACCGTCCAGGGTTTCAATCTGGGTTTCCGTGACGCTGTCGCGCACCGTTTTGCTGACCAAAAGATGCTGATCGCCGGCACTCGCGACCTGGGGCGAGTGGGTAATGCAGATAACCTGGCATTCTCTTGCCACGTCACGCAGGGTGCGCCCGACGATATTGGCGGTGGTGCCGCCGATGCCGGTATCAACTTCGTCATAGACCACGACCGGGATGCCGGCATGACGGACCGTGGCCGCCTGGATCGCCAGCCCAATGCGCGACAGCTCGCCCCCCGAGGCAACTTTATTGATTGGACCCGGTGTCTGATCGGGGTTGGTAGTGACCAGAAATTCGACTCGGTCGCTACCGTGGGGCTGGGGTGCCTGATCGGGCAATGGGCTGAGCGTGGCATTGAACTCGGCATGGGGTAAACCGAGTTCGCGCATGCGCCGGGTGATTTCCGTGTTCATGCGTTTGGCTGCATTGCGGCGCGCTTTGCTCAAACCGACTGCCGCCGAGCGATAGATTGCAAGCGCTGCCGTACATTCAGCATCCAGCCGTGTGCGCTCAGCGGCGCCATTGTCAAAACTCACCAACTCCTCGCCCAGGCGTTGCCGCAAGGCCGGTAGTTCTTTGAGTGTAAGTTGATGTTTGCGCGCCAGGGCGTGCAGGGTCGCGATGCGGTCGTCCAGTCGTGCCAGCCGCGCCGGATCGATTTCTACGCCTGCTTCGAGTCGCTCAAGCTCCGCCGCGCTCTCCTCAACGCACACTAAAGCCTGCTCCAGGGCTTCAACCAGATTGCCGCTGTGCTCGTCGCGCTTGGCCAGCGCCCGGGCCCGGCTTGCCGCCGAGCGCAGTCGTGCCAGGGCGCCATCTTCGTCGTCGAGCAACAAACCCCGTAGGGCCGCGAATTGATCGAGATTAGCCGCGCCATTGGCGAGTCGCCGATGTTCGCTTTCCATGCTTTCGATCTCGGCTGCGTCAACACGCGCCTCTTCCAGCTCCTGGGACTGGTAGCGCAGAAGTTCAATGCGGTCCCGCTCGATGCTGGCCCGTTCCAAGGCCAGCAGACGCTCGTGGGCAGCTTTCCAGGATTCGCAGGCCGTCTGCACGGTCTGGCGTGCGGCGCTATGGCCGCCATAGGCGTCGAGCAGCTCCCTTTGCACTTCGCGTTTCATGAGCTGCTGGCTGGCGTGCTGAGCATGCACATCAACCAGCAGCGTGCCGATTTCGTGCAGTAGCTGTACGGGGATGGGACTGGCATTGCAGAATGCACGGGAGCCACCGTCACGCAGCACGATCCGACGCAGCACGCACTCGTTGTTGCTGTCGAGGGCATGCTCTTGCAGCAGGGCACGCACCGCGGGCGCAGCGGCGATATCGAACACCGCGCTGACCGTAGCGCGGTCGTCACCGGCGCGGACCAGCTTGCTGTCGGCGCGCTCACCAGGGCCAGGCCGAGGGCCTCGATTAGAATGGATTTGCCCGCGCCGGTCTCGCCGCTCAGCACCGACAAACCCGCACCGAACTCAACATCGACATGGCGCACCACAACGAGGTTCTGCACGGTCAGGGTCTTCAGCAAGGCCTAGGCCCCCCAGTTGAGTTTGGCGCGCAAAGTGGCGAAATGGTCGTGGTTGGCTGGATGCAGCAGGCGCACCGACTGGCTGCGCCGGAATACCCGCACACAATCGCCCGGTAACAGATCCTGGACCGAATTGCCGTCGCAGGTTACTCGCGACTCGTCCTCGCGGTCGGTGGCGACGTGGATTTCGATACGTGCTGCGTCGCTGACCACGATCGGACGATTAGTGAGGGTGTGCGGGCAGATCGGTACCAGCGCCAAGGCATGGGTGCGTGGGTCGAGGATCGGGCCGCCACCGGACAAAGCATAGGCCGTGGAGCCAGTGGGCGTGGCGACGATCATGCCGTCGGAACGCTGCGCGTGCAGGAACTGGCCATCAACATAGGTCTCGAGTGTGATGAGCCGCGCGGTATTCCATTTCTGCACGACGACGTCATTCAAGCCATCTTCGCTGGCGATAACGCGGCCGTCGCGCACCACCTCGCAGCCCAGCACGGCGCGTTCTTCGGAAAGAAATCGGCCGTCCAGCACCGCGTCCAGCCCCGCCTCGATCTCAGTCGGAGAAAGATCAGTCAGGAAGCCGAGCCGGCCCAGGTTGATGCCGATCAGGGCGACGTCGCGCGGATAAATCAGGCCCGCACATTGCAGCAGGGTGCCGTCGCCACCAATGGAAACCACCAGATCGCATCGCGCGGGCAGTTCCGTGCTCGGTACCACCTGGTAGCGTCCATCGGGACCATGGCCGGCAGCGACGGTATCGATAAGGGTTTCGATGCCGCGGCGGTTGGTCACCGCGATGACCCGCTCGAGCGCGCCTTTGACCGCCGGTTCGTGCGTTCTCGTCACGATCCCGATGCGCGTGAACATGGTTGGGGGCTGTCCCGTCATACTGATGTGGCGAGGAAGTTAGCACTTTGCCGTTTTGACCAGCAACGTGGTTTTGCATGGCCCAGGTAGGGGTGGTAGATTTCGGACAACCAGCCTGGATCACCGACGGCCCGATGGCAAGAATCAACTCAGACGTCAAACTCGGTGAACGATCGCAATACCTCTTCAAACTGCTGGTCGAACGCTACATCAGCGACGGCCAACCGGTAGGTTCGCGCACCCTGGCCCGCGACGCCAGGCTCGACTTAAGTCCCGCCACGATTCGCAATGTCATGGCCGATCTCGAGGACATGGGCTTGATTATGGCGCCCCATACCTCCGCCGGGCGCGTACCGACGGTCAAAGGGTATCGTCTGTTTGTCGACTCCATGGTCACCTTCCGCCATCTCAGCCACAGCGAGATTCGGCACATGGAGACCAGCCTGGAAAGCGACGACGACATCCAGGGGCTGCTCAGCAATACCTCAAAGATGCTGTCGGATGTGACGCGCTTGGCGGGCTTGGTCATGATCCCGATAGCCGACCGGCGCGCATTGCGCCAGCTCGAGTTCTTGTCCCTGAACGACAATCGCGTGCTCGCGATCCTGGTGACCAATGACCGCGAGGTCGAAAACCGCATCATCAAGACCAATCGCACCTACTCCCAGTCTGAACTGACCCAGGCCGGCAATTACCTCAACAGCGTGTTCGCAGGGCACGACATTGACGCAGTCAAGGCGCGCCTGATTAAAGAAATGGCCGCCGCCCGTGATGAGATGAATCACGTCATGGCGCTGGTCATCGAGATGACCCAGAAGGTGTTTGTCGATAACGAGACGCACAAGGACTATGTGCTGGCGGGTCAGACCAATCTCATGGAGATCAACGAGCTGTCAGACATCGAGCGGCTGCGCAACCTGTTTGAGGCTTTTACCCAGAAGCGCGATATTCTGCATTTGCTGGATCAGGCGCTGTCGGCGTCCGGCGTGCAGATCTTCATCGGTGAAGAATCGGGCTACGAAGTACTGGATCAGTGCTCGGTAGTGACCTCGACCTATGCTGACAGCCACCGCACCCTGGGCGTGCTGGCGGTTATCGGGCCAACGCGCATGGAATATGAACGGGTCATCCCGATTGTTGACCTCACGGCGAAAATCCTCAGCTCTGCCTTGAATTCCCGCAGCTGATCCCCATCTCGGCCCCGTGACTATGGGCCTCAGCGCCCCGGCAAGCCCGCGCCCGCGCGGTGAGCGCCGCCTACTTGAAATAACTTGACCACATTAGACACAGACAGATAAGGCAATGAGCGTGAGTGAAGAAACCCAGGCCGGCAGCGAGCCGCCAGCGGCCGACGACGATGCAACCCTGAACGCCGATACCTTGGCCAGCACTGAAGAGTTAGCTGCGGAAATCGCCCGCCAGCGCGCCCAGGTGGCAGAGCTGAAGGATGAGGTCTTACGCGGCCGCGCCGAGATGGAAAATCAGCGCAAACGCGCCGAGCGCGACCTTGAGTCTGCGCATAAATACGGCCTGGAGCGCTTCATTCACGAATTGCTGCCTGTCAAGGACAGCCTCGATTTAGGTCTTAAAGCAGCCCTCAGCGCGACCGAAGTCGCAACCCTCACCGAGGGCATGGCGATGACCATCAAGATGTTCGATGACTTTTTCGAAAAGCTCGCCATTCGCCAGATCCACCCCGAAGGCGAGCGCTTTGACCCTGAATTCCATCAGGCCATGACCATGGAAGAGGCCTCCCATGTGGCGCCCGGCACGGTGACCCGCGTTATGCAGAGTGGCTACATGCTCAACCAGCGACTGCTGCGGCCAGCCCTGGTCGTGGTGGCTAAAGGTGAGGCCAGCTGAGCTGGCTTGAATTCGGCGCACGCCCCCCCACTTTGATTGGCAATTCGAGGCTCGCCGGCGCGGGCCCATCACAGGCTTAGAGAAATAGAGGCATACCATGGGCAAGATTATCGGAATCGATTTAGGCACGACCAACTCCTGCGTCGCGGTACTCGAAGCGGGCAAGGCTAAGGTCATCGAAAACAGCGAGGGTGCGCGTACCACACCCTCAATCGTGGCCTTCACCGGTGACGACGAGGTGCTGGTAGGCCAATCGGCCAAGCGCCAGGCGGTGACCAACCCCAAAAATACCCTATTCGCTGTCAAGCGCCTGATCGGGCGTAAATTTGCCGACGATGTCGTGCAGAAAGATCGCAGCATGGTGCCCTATACCATCGCCAAGGCCGACAATGGCGACGCCTGGGTCGAGGTCAACGGCAAAAAAATGGCGCCGCCGGAAATCTCCGCTCGGGTGATGATGAAAATTAAGAAAACGGCCGAGGATTATCTCGGTGAATCGGTGTCCGAAGCCGTCATCACGGTGCCTGCCTACTTTAACGACTCCCAGCGCCAAGCCACCAAGGACGCCGGCCGCATCGCTGGCCTGGAGGTCAAGCGCATCATTAACGAACCGACCGCCGCTGCGCTCGCCTACGGCATGGACCGCCGTGGCGGTGACGCCAAGATTGCGGTGTATGACCTCGGCGGCGGGACCTTCGACGTTTCCGTGATCGAAATCGCTTCGGTCGACGGTGAGCACCAGTTCGAAGTGCTGTCGACCAACGGCGACACTTTCCTCGGCGGCGAAGACTTCGACATGCGCTTGATCGACTTCCTGGCGGATGAGTTCAAGAAGGAACAGGGTATCGATCTGCACAGCGACCCGCTGGCCTTGCAGCGCCTGAAAGAAGCGGCGGAGAAGGCCAAGATTGAGCTGTCCTCCAGCATGCAGACCGACGTCAATCTGCCCTATATCACCGCAGACGCGACCGGGCCCAAACATCTGAACATCAAGATCTCGCGCGCCAAGCTCGAGTCGCTGGTCGACGAAATCATCACGCGCACGATTGAGCCCTGCCGCATCGCGCTGAAGGATGCGGGATTGAGCGCCTCGCAGATCGACGAAGTGATCCTGGTCGGCGGTCAGACCCGCATGCCCAAGGTGCAGCAGGTGGTGAAAGATTTTTTTGGCAAAGAGCCGCGCAAGGACGTTAATCCCGACGAAGCCGTGGCGGTTGGCGCCGCGATCCAGGCCGGTGTGTTGGGTGGCG
>JANOXY010000464.1:0-5051 GCA_031418675.1 Pseudomonadota bacterium | reverse complement strand
GAAGCTGCCGGTGGTGTTTGTGTTCGAGAACAACGGCTACGCCGAGGCCACCGACAGCCGCTACTCGGTCTCGTGCAAGGACATCGCCGAGCGCGCCGTGGGCTTCGGCATGCCAGGCCGGATTGTCGACGGTCACGATTTCTTCGCCGTCTACGAGGCCTTCGCCGAGGCCGCCGCGCGGGCCCGTCGTGGCGATGGCCCCTCGCTCATCGAACACAAGATCGACAGGTTCTTCGGTCACTTCGAAGGCGACAACCAGAAGTATCGCCCCACTGGTGAGGTTGCGCGCCTGCGCGAAGAGAAATGCTGCATCAAGCGCTTCACCAGGACCGTCACCAGCGACCATGGCATTACGTCTGCGCAGCTCACCGCCATTGATGACGAGATAGCAAGACTCATCGACGAAGCGGTGTCCTTTGCTGAGACTTCGCCCGAACCCGATGCGTCGGATCTTTTGACCGACGTCTACATCAAGTACTGAGGAGATGGCCCGTGGCTAGAAAAATCACTTACCAGCAAGCCATCAACGAAGCGCTCGATCAGGAAATGGCGCGCGACGAAAACATCGTACTGATGGGCGAAGACGTGGTCGGCGGCTCCGGCAGCGACGGCGAGATGGATGCCTGGGGCGGCGTGCTCGGCGTCACTAAAGGCCTGTACGGCAAATACGGCGATCGCATCATGGACACCCCGATCAGCGAATCGGGCTTTGTCGGAGCCGCGGTTGGTGCCGCTGCCGCAGGCCTGCGCCCGGTGTGCGAGCTCATGTTCATCGACTTCATGGGCGTGTGTTTTGACCAGATTTTCAACCAGGCGGCGAAGTTCCGTTACATGTTCGGCGGCAAGGCCGAAACGCCCATCGTGATCCGCACTATGTATGGCGCCGGCTTTCGCGCCGCTGCCCAACACTCCCAGTGCCTCTATCCCTTGTTTACCCACATCCCGGGCCTCAAGGTGGTGCTGCCGTCGTCACCCTATGACGTTAAAGGCCTGCTCATACAGGCCATACGCGACAACGACCCGGTCATCTTCTGTGAACACAAAGTGCTCTACACCATGGAAGGCGAAGTACCGGAGGAGTCCTACACCATCCCCTTCGGCGAAGCGAACGTCTTACGTGAGGGCGACGATGTCACGATTGTTGCTTTTGGGCGGATGGTCAATCAGGCGATGAAAGCGGCGGCTATCCTGGCTAAGGAGGGTATCAGCTGCGAAGTTATCGACCCCCGCACCACCTCGCCGTTGGACGAAGACTCGATTTTGGAGTCGGTCGAGAATACCGGTCGCTTGGTGGTTGTCGACGAAGCTTCGCCCCGTTGTGGGATGGCGGCAGACATCTCGGCACTGGTGGCGAGAAAAGGCTTCAGCTCCTTGAAGGCACCCATAGAAGTGGTCACCCCGCCCCATACGCCGGTGCCGTTCAGCGGCAAGCTTGAAGATCTCTACGTGCCCAATGCCGATCGGGTCGCGGCAGCAGTGCGAGCGACAGCGGGGTATGGCGGATGAGTACGGCCATGATAGTCGCCATCACCATGCCGAAGTGGGGGCTCTCCATGCAGGAGGGCAAGGTGGTTGAATGGCTGGCAGAAGAGGGCGCGGTGCTGAAGCTCGGTGACCAGGTGGTGGATATTGAAACCGAGAAAATTGCCAATACCTTCGAAGCACTCGACGCCGGCATCCTGCGTCGTCGCGTTGCGCAACCCGACGACGTGCTGCCTATCGGTGCACTGTTAGGCGTGCTGGCACCGGCCGAGGTGTCGGACGCCGAAGTGGACGCCTTCATTGTCGAATTCCAAAAAAACTACGTACCGCCACCACCTGCCGAAGAAGGCGCTGGTGACGGCTATCTCTTCGTTGAGGCCGGTGGTTACAAACTGCGCTATTCGAAGCAGGGCGATGGTGACCGAGTGGTCATTCTGCTGCACGGCTTTGGCGGCGACGCGGCGGGCTGGTTGTTCAACCAGGGGCCACTGGCTGCTCACGCCACGGTCTACGCACTTGACCTGCCTGGCCATGGCCAGTCGAGCAAGACATTACGTGAGGGCTCGGTAGCCCATCTGGCGACCACGGTCATCGCCTTCATGGATGCCCTTGCCATCACCAAGGCGGAGCTGGTCGGGCATTCCCTGGGCGGCGCGATCGCGGTACAGACGGCGATCGCCCACCCCCAACGTGTCACCGCCCTGGCCCTGATCGGCTCAGCCGGTCTCGGCGCTGAGATCAATGCGGCCTACATCAACGGTTTCATTGCCGCCGAGTCGCGTAAGGACATGAAACCGCTGCTGGAGCAGCTGGTCGCCGATGCGGCGCTGATCAACCGCAGCCTGATCAACGATGTCCTGCAATTCAAACGCATCGACGGAGTAACGACGGCGCTGACGACCATCGCCCAGGGCTTCCAGGATGGCACTCGGCAGACCGTTGATCTGCGCGCCAAGCTGGCCAGTCTCGAGCTACCGATCAAAGTCATCTGGGGTTCAAAAGACGCCATCATTCCCGCCAGCCACGCCAGCGGCCTGCCCGCCAACGTGACGGTCACGGTGCTCGATGGCTTCGGCCATCTGGTTCAGATGGAGGCGGCAGCCGAGGTCAATAAACTGTTGATTTAATTTAAGGCTGGGCTGCTTCCCGTGGTAGGTCCCGCTTCAGTGGGACATTCAACGCCGCGCCGTTATGGCGGCGATGTCCGACTGAAGTCGGACCTACATTCGGGACCGTGTCGGACGTGATAGCCCTGCGCCATGCCCCGCTCAAGTGTCAATTTGAAGGGCGTCACCACCGCCTTAGAGGAGTCGGTGTCACATTTCACCGGAGTCAATGCCAAGGTCTCCGCGCCGGCTGATGTCGCCAACATCGGGGCTCGTCAACCCCACGGCACGGGCCGCCCGCAAGACTGCGCTGACACCATCACGGTGCGCGCAGGTTGTCGATCCTGAGGCCTGTTGCGACCCTAAAGAGGGAGGTCGTCGCAACGGGGATTAGCGGTTAGACTACCGCCGCTTATTTTGCCGTTTCGCGTTCCCAGGGGAGTCATCGTGGATTTCAGATACAACGATAAAAGTCGTCAGCTGCTCGAGCAGGTCCGTGCGTTCATGAAGGAGCACATCTACCCAATCGAAGAGGACATCTACAACTTCAACCACGATCCTAAAAACCTGTGGGTAGTGCCGCCACAGATTGAAACGCTGAAGAAGCTCGCCAAAGAGCAAGGTCTGTGGAACCTGTTTCTGCCCCACGAATATCACGAATACAGCCCTGGCCTGACCAATCTTGAATACGCGCCGCTCGCTGAAGAAATGGGACGCGCACACTTCTCCTCGGAAATATTCAATTGCAGTGCGCCGGATACCGGCAACATGGAGGTGCTCGCCCGCTACGGCACCCCGGAACAGAAAAAACAATGGTTGGAGCCGCTTCTGGCCGGCGAAATCCGTTCGTCCTATCTCATGACCGAACCGCAGGTTGCGTCCTCAGACGCGACCAATGTCGAAACCTCGATTAAGCGCGATGGCGACGAATACGTCATCAACGGCCGCAAGTGGTGGAGCTCCTGCGTGTTCGACCCGCGCAACAAGATCTATATCTTGATGGGGAAGACCGATACCAGCGCTTCACGCCACACCCAGCAGTCCATGGTGTTGGTCCCTGCCGGCACACCGGGCTTTGAAATCGTCCGCTCCCTGCGGGTCTTGAATGACCCCCACTCGCCCCACGGCCACGGTGAGGTACGCATGACCAATATGCGCGTTCCGGTCTCGAACCTCATTCTCGGTGAAGGCCGTGGTTTCGAAATCGCCCAGGGTCGACTGGGACCGGGTCGTATTCACCACTGCATGCGGCTCATCGGCGCTGCGCAACGGGCGCTGGAGATTATGTGCAAACGCGTCGAAAGCCGCGTGGCCTTCGGCAAAAAGCTGTCGGAACAGTCCAGCATCCGCCAAGACATCGCCAAATCGCGGTGCGAGGTTGAGCAGGCCCGCCTGCTGACCTTGTGGGCCGCCGACCGCCTGGACCGAGAGGGCAACAAGGTGGCCAAGGACGCCATTGCGATGATCAAGATCACCGTGCCCCAGATGTGCCAGAACGTCGCCGATCGGGCCATGCAGTCCCACGGTGGCATGGGTGTCTGTCAGGACACGCCCTTGCCGGAGATATTCAGCTATGCGCGGGCCATACGCCTGGCCGATGGACCGGATGAAGTGCACATGTCGCAACTGGGCAAACTGACCATCCAGCAGACGCTGGCGGGCTGAGTCACGCTTGCGGGAGCTTGGCATTAAGAGGTAATCACTGGTAGTTTCGCGGCACGGGCCAAGCCGATGCCGCGTTACTTTCGGCTTCCGGCGGTCGGGGACGGTGGTGCAACCACTGAAAGACTGCTGGACTAGAACGAATTTGCAAGCTGGAGATGCGCCGTTCTAGGTTATATGAATTTTAATAATCACTATTATCGGGAGAGTTTCGTTCCATGAGATTCCGTATAGCAAAATGGATCATGGCGCATCGCGCCGGTGTCGGTATCGGCTTTCTGCTCATCACCCTGGCCTTCTCGGCAGGCATACCGAGCGTTGTCATCCGCACCATCTTCAACGACCTCTTGCCGACCAATGACCCGTTCGTGAAGGTGTTCTTCGCGCACAAGAACTTCGGCAATCCCTTGACCATGACCATCATGATCAAGAACAAAAAAGGTTCCATCTACAATATCGAGACGCTGAGCAAGGTCTACAAGATCACCCGCGACATCGATCTTGCGCCCGGCATCGATCATGACCAGATCATCTCGATCGCGACGGAAAAAATGCGCTACGCCGAAGCAACCCGCGACGGTATCGACACCAAACCATTGATGGACGCGCAGTCACCGGTCAATGAGGAAGAGATCGCCGAGTTCAAGCGCCGCGTGAACATCTCGCCGAATGCCCAGACTTTCTACATTTCCGGCGACAGCTCCGCGACCCTCATCAATGCCGCCTTCCTCGATACCCTCGACTATGGCAAGTCCTTCGACTTTGTGCAGGAGCTGGTCGAACGTGAGCGCGACGCCAACC
>JANOXY010000463.1:0-10580 GCA_031418675.1 Pseudomonadota bacterium | reverse complement strand
GCGTTCTCTGATTCTCAGTCCCGTCGCAAGTCTCCAACTTGATCCGACGCCATAGATGCATTGCCCCCCGTTCTGGGGAAAATGCCGGCCCGGTGCCCTTAGTTCTCATTAGTCAGATTTCTTCGGTCGGAGGCAGGAGGGTACCGCGTAGAAAAGCGGGTCTCCGAGCGGGTATTGAGAAGCACTCGCTGGTAATAATTCCAGATATTTCGAAAGGATGCCGGCGGCATGGTCCTCATGATCGACATCTACGATTCCTTCCCCTGCAACCTGGTGCGGTACTGTGGGGAGCTGGTACACACGGTGCAGGTGGCCCGGAATGACGCCATCGATGGCGGCAGTCAGCTCCATGCACCGGACCTCGAGCCCGGGAAGATCACCGACATGGGCCTCATGATTTACGCTAATCAGGATGGGGTTTTCGAATTGAGCCCTGAGAGTGTAAGAGCGCTAGCGATTGTGCAGGATTCTTGAATCGTACGCCCAGTGCAGCAGTGCCTGTCGTTGCTTCCGAGTGGATCTCAGGGTCAGGTCTTGCCCTTTGCGCTTCATCGTGGGGTTCGCCGGGCGTATTGAGAATCCCTGCCTCGCGCAAGTCACACAGCGCCGCGAGGACATCCAGGAGGTGCTCAACTACCGCGCTGCTTTGCGCCAAGCCGAGCGCTTACTCGCGACTTTGCCGCTTTCCCAACGGGTAATCCGTGAAGCGCACCAGGTGCTGCTAGCCGGTGTGCGCGGAGAGAACAAGGCACCCGGCGAATTTCGCCGGATCCCAAACTGGATAGGGCCGCCGAACTGTGCGATTGAAATGGCGCGCTTTGTGCTCATCGGCACCGACGAGCTGCCGGATGCGATGAGAGGGGGAAGAAGAAATCGGGGACATCCATCATTCCGATATTTATTGCAAAGGCAATTTCGATGAGTGTCGATGCCGGATGCCCGGAATTCGCAGCGCAACGCATTGCCGTTGGTTCGACAAAGGTCGCTCCGTTTGACCAAAACAGTTTTGTCCCCCGCTGGCAGGGCCTGCCTTCCGCCCCAAGAAGCGACTAAACTAAACGGCATCGCCCGCGACCAGGACCGCCGCCATGCATCAGTACACCGCTGTCATCGAACGCTGCGCCGAGACCGGGTTTTACATCGGCTACATTCCGGGCTTCGCGGGCGCACACAGCCAGGGCGAGACCCTCGACGAGTTGAACGTCAACTTAAAAGAGGTGATCGAGATGTTGCTGGAAGATGGCGAGCCAACACTCGACGCCGAGTTCGTAGGCACGCAAATGGTCGCCGTGTGAAATGCCGAAGGCCCCGGTACTAAAACCGCGTGAGGTCGAGAAGCTCCTCTTCGCACTCGGCTTCGCAGCCGTGCGGCAACGTGGCTCGCACAAGCAGTACCGACACCCTGATGGTCGCGCAACCACCGTGCCGCATCATGCCGGCCGCGACATCTCACCGATCCTGCTGCGACAGATCGCACGCGACATCGGCGTGACCGTCGACGAGTTGCTCGCACACGGATAGCGAGCGACGGTGCCGACACCGCTAAGAACCCGCATTCACGATCGGATCAGCGCATAGGAAAGGTAATCGCCATATTCCCCGGAATCGAGCCCGGCTGTCGTTGAATGCGGACGCTTCAACCGCAATGAGCGCAAGGGACGGCGGCGGTTTGCCTTGGAATTTCACTGGACGCGCGGCGCCGGGTATTTTTCTTCCAGGAAATTTCGACCGCTTAGGCCAATCGGGGCGCGTAACACCGTGCCAGATGTCAGACCAGCTTCACGTTCCTGGATGAGCATAGGCGCCATACCATCAGCCTGGTTCCTTCAGGCCCGGTCATGTCATTGGTGACGGCGCGCGGGCGAAGGGTCTGAAGGTTGGGGTCGTGGCCTCGGCGCGCCGCTCGAGATGCGCCGGGATCTGTTTGATCACGACTGGATCTTCGATGCTCGGGATCACCTTGACCGCACCACCACAGTGTTCAAAGGTCTCGAACTCAATCTTGAACACGCGCTTCAACCGCTTGGCCCACGTCATCGCGACGTGCCGGGCTGGCGGAGGATCTCCAGTAGCCTCGGTAGTGCGCCGGCCGCGCCTGGCCGGTGTCACTTGTTTTTGCCGCCGGTGATTCGGCGCGCCAATGCATATTAAGGTCTTAATGGTCTCATCTAGGTTCGGTAACGCGCCGCGCGACCAGACGATGCCAGACGTGATTCAATCCGTGAAAGTGCGCGGGATAGGCATCCAGGTAGTCCGGATCGGTGCGCCACCGCGTATAGATTCTATGTCGAAGCGCAATCCCCCGGCTGTAGATTCGGATTAAATTCAGTGCCGTTCTTGAGCAATGCGAAACATATCCGTGCGAGCTTGAGACCAAGCGCCACCAAGGCTGCCCTGGCAGCCGCCCACGCCGCGCGCAGCGCGGTTGAGCCGATCCGGCTCAGCGCGCGTTACGCTCCCGACCCCGTACACCCGCGCGCCACCATCGAGCTCCGCCGCATCGCCGATGCGCAACTCGTCCCGCTTGAATTCGCCGATCACCGGCGCATCGAGACCGCGCAATCCGTGGTGCTCCCGCGGGCGTGTCTCGCAACCGCCGACCGCGCCGAGATAGCGGCCCTGCTGGACCGGCAACTCATTCCCTATCAGTGCCTCACCGAGGCGCGCCGGATCGCGAGTATCGAATTCGTAAACGGCCCCCGTCCGTGCGACCGGAGGTGATGCTGAATCGCGTCACCGTACGCCATCGCCACTCTGAAGTCCGACCTCGCGATCTCTGGATTGAAACCACGACCCGCTATGGCCGGCTGGCGGCGTTGCTGTTCGAACCTCAATCTGCGGGCAGCGTGGATCGCACGTCGGCGTACTTTGCGCTGGTGCGAGCCAACCGCGCGTTGCCCGTGCAGCGAGTGCCTTGAGTCTCGAATTGCGACCGTCGTCGCAAAAACTTTCGTTTCGATCCGCGAGGCTGACCCTGCACGGTGAGGCTCTTGCGGTGCGCGGTTGCGCACCCCTCACACGAATCAACTATCAAGAATTGGGAGCGGAAAACTCATGAACAAGAAATTTGCCGGTATTGTGTTTGCGTGCGTGTTCGGCGCCCTCGGGTCATTGCCGGCTACGGCCGACGTCCTAGTGTCGAACATCAGTGAACCGACCCGCGACACCTCGATCCTGTCGTCGACCCCGACAGGCGCGGAGGTGGCGTGGGCATCGCAACAGTTCGTGACCGACGGCAGCAGTTACAATCTGGTCGACATCGACATCATCGCGGGGCTGTTGTCGGGCCCTGATCCCGGCGTAATCGCTCAATTGTGGTCAGATGGTAGTGCGGTGCCGGGAACGCTGATCACCCACATGTCACATTCGGGGATTACCGCCGGACCTCCCGCATTGGCGACGTTGACACCGAATAATCCGGTCACGCTCGACCCCAACACGGCCTACTGGGTCGTCATGAGCGTCGTGGCGGGCAAATTTGGTTGGTCATATGCCGAGGGCAACAACGAGACCGGGCCCGGGTCGCTGGGCGGCTATGCTTATTCCGCGGACGGCATCAATTGGGCGTCGAGTGACGTGGTCAATCCCTATCACCTCGAGGTCAACGTCAACGCCGTGCCACTGCCGGCCCCGGCTCTGCTGTTATTGTCCGGCCTCGTTTCGATCGGCGGGATGTCCGGCCTGCGCCGGCGCGCGAGCTGACGCGACTCGCGGCGGATTTCGGCAACGCGATTGGGGAGCGCTACCCTGCGCCTCAGTCGCGTACCGTCGCCGCTCATCGATGCTCTCCCGCTCGGGGAGGCGATCAGGAAGCAGGCCGCCGGGGAAACGCTGAGGCGCTTGGCACTACCTTCGGCAAATGGACAGGTCGCTGCGCAGCGATCCCATTACGATGATGGGTGCAAAGCCCGGCAAGTATGGAATCACGAACGGTTCGTACGCGGCGCAGCATTTTGAGCTGACCGCGACAGGCTGAACGGCCGTCGATTCATCCAGTTCTCCGCGTGGGCGCAGACGCGCGATCGTCACGCCGTCAGCGGAAGATTTGGCGCCGATCTGGCTCATGGACGACCAGTACAAGGCGAAGCGCCTACGACTGCCGACCAGCTGCTGTTATTGAATGTATAACCAGCGCCCCAGGGCAATGTCGTGATGGGCTATCAGGGCTTGATGGGTTCGCCGGCCGCGCTGCGCGCGTGACTCAACGTGGCACTTCAAGCTTGAAGGCGATCGTGACACGCAGACCACCGAAGGCCCGGCTTGGTGGTCGTCCGGCGTGATCGATGCGCGAGTCAAAAAACAGACCGCGGTTGGGCGCTGGCAGCCAGGCACGCGCGATTTCGTCGCCGTCGTAAAACACCGTCTCACCCTCCCATTCGCGGCGCCATTCGGGCATCGGGTAATAGAGCAGGGTGTAGGTGTCGTCGCGCAAATCGTCCTTGTGGGGCTGGCCGCCCTGGCCAAAGGTATGGCCATTGGCGTAGACCCGCACGATCTGCAGCGGGCGCTGGGTGAGGCCTTCACACACCGGTTGTGCATGACGCCAGGCCGCTGCCAGCAAAGGCTCGCCATCGAGATCCATTTTCCAGAAGGGTAGCGAGCGGCCGACCATGGAGACGTTGCCAAACAACCACGCGGGTCGCTGACACAGCGCCCAGATCTGAGTCTGCAAATCGAGCGGTAGCAGTGACGGCAATACAGCCAGTATGGGTTTCATGTTTCGGCCCACAGTCGCATGAGCGTGTGATAGCTGTTGTTCAGCACATGTAACTCGCTGCTGTCGCCATGGCGGGCGTGCAGGGCACCCATGGCGCGGTCCATGTTTTGCAGCAGTCGGCGGCGCTCAGGATCGCGAATCATGCTTTCGACCCAGGTGATCGCCGCCAGGCGCACACCACCGGTGATGGGCGCCACGCGGTGCAAAAAATAAGGCGGATAGGCGATCAATGAGCCGGCTGGCAGCTTGATGTGTTGTTCTTCGTCGCCGCAATCGATCACCAGCTCGCCGCCCTCATAGCTGGCCGGATCCGAGAGAAACAGAGTGACGGCCACATCGGAACGCATCTGGGCGGGACTGAGCAGAATGGCGTTGTCGACGTGTTCGCCGTAGCTCATGCCCACGGTGTAACGGCTGAACAGCGGTGGGAACGCGCGCCGTGGAAAAGCCGTGTGATAAAACTGCGGGTGCCGCTTCAGCGCATCGAGCACCAGGCGCGCGCAGGATTGCACCTCGGGATGGTCCATGGGCAATTGTTCGTTGGACTTGACCGCTGCGGCGAGGCCCAGCGCGGTGGATTTGCCGCTCACCGCCGGCACCGCAGCGAATACACCATGGATCTGCGCAAGTTCGGCGTCACTTAACACGTTGTCGATGCGGATCAGCATGGCTGGCGCTCAGATAAGGTGGCGCGATTATGGGCCAGCCACAGGCTGCTGGCCAAATGCAGCGCCGGCCCGGTCGAACGATCAATGCGCCCCATAGGGTAGGATGTTGCGAGTTGTATCCAGCCAGGCAAGCAAAAGCATGAACGAAGAAGACCCGGGCAGTTTCGTAATTGATCGCCCTCGCCATCCCTTGCGCAACAGTGTGGTCGTCACGCTCACCAGCGTCGTGTTGCTGGTGGCGGGCTTGATGTACTTCTGGGACGACGAGCCGACCTTGTTCGACGTGCGCGCGGCGGCGCGCAATCATGTGACCTCGGCCGATGATGCCAGCATCACCGGCGTCACCACGGCCGCGACCCTGGTGCAGGTGGCCGAGACCCTGCTCGACAAACGAGGCGGTTATTTGTCCAACGACCGCCTGCCGCCCGGGGTGCTGATGGACAACGTGCCGAACTGGGAGTTTGGTGTGTTGACCCAGGTACGTGATCTGGCCAAAGCGCTGCGCAATGACTTCAGCCGCTCCCAGACCCAGTCCAGCGAAGACGCCGATCTCGCAGTTGCTGAGCCGCAGTTCAATTTTGACAACGGTTCATGGTTTTTGCCTTCCACCGAAGGTGAGTATCAAAAAGCGATCACTTCCTTACAGCGTTATCTCAATCGCCTGGTGGATGACAACCATGAGGACGCGCAGTTTTATGCGCGCGCCGATAACCTTGCCGACTGGCTGGCCATCGTCGAAAAACGCTTGGGTAGTTTGTCGCAGCGTTTGAGTGCGTCGGTGGGTGTGTCGCGGGTAAATACCGACCTCGGCGGTGATAGCAGCGGTGGCCAGTCCAAACCACGCGCGACCCAAATGGACGTCAAAACCGCCTGGACCAAACTCGACGACGAGTTCTATGAAGCGCGCGGTGCGACCTGGGCATTGATTCTTTTCCTGCGCGCCATTGAAATCGATTGCCATTCGGTGCTGGAAAAAAAGAATGCCCTGGTCAGCGTGCAGCAGATCATCCGCGAACTGGAGTCTACCCAGGAGCCGATCTGGAGCCCGGTGATCCTGAACGGCACCGGCTTCGGCTTTGTCGCCAATCATTCGCTGGTGATGGCTTCGTTCATCTCGCGCGCCAACGCGGCGGTCATCGATTTGCGCAATCTGCTCTCCAACGGCTGAGCATGACGCAGAGTCGCATCGGGCGATGACCAGGCAGATGCGCACCGAGCGCCTGGCCAGTGAGGACGAGGCCAGCGCGCTACTGGCCGATGGCATGACCATCGCCATTGGTGAACCGGCGCCCATGGCCATGGTGCGCGCCATGATTCGCCGTGGCCTGCGCGATCTGACGGTGATCGCCAGCGGCCTGCATCTCGATATGCTGATTGCTGCCGGCTGTGTCAGAAAAACCATCAGTTATTACGCCGGCGGCGGTTTTGGTGTGGCGGTTGCCCCGGCCTTTCGACGCGCGGCGGAACGCGGCGACATCGAAGTATGGGAATGCGAAGAGGGCATACTCACCAGCGGTCTGGAAGCGGCGGCCAAGGGCCTGCCCTTTTTACCCTGGCGAGGTGGGGTGGGCACGTCCTTACCCGAGGTTAATCCCGATCTGAAAATCATGCGCGATCCGCTCCGTGGTGAAACGCTGATCGCGGTGCCCGCCATTCGGCCTGACGTGGCGCTGCTGCATGCGGCGCGGGCCGATGTTTATGGCAATGTTGTCCACTGCGGTGGTCCGGGCTGGCTGGATTTATTCTTGCAGCGTGCCGCCCAGCGCAGCATCGTGCAGGTGGAAAAAATCATTCCCAACGAAGCAGTGCGCGCCGATCCCTGGGCCACCACCATTGCGCGGGCCGATGTGGTGGTGCGCATGCCCTATGGTGCACATCCTTATTACAGTCGCGGCCACTACGTGCAGGACAGCGCGCTGCTGCAAGACTATGTGCGTGCCGCCGAACAGGACGGCGCGGCGCTCGCGCACTTCCTCAATCGTTATTGTCGGGAACCAATCAGCCATGGTGACTATCTGGAACTGATCGGCATTAAGCGCCTGCTGGCGCTCTACGAGTACTGAGGTTCGGCCATGGCCCTTGACTGCAGCATCTCTGAACTGCTGGCCTGTTTCCTGGCGCGGGATCTGAACGACGGCGAAGAGCTGCAGGTGGGCATTGCCTTACCGATCCCGGAAGCGGCGGTGCGTCTCGCCCATCTCATGCACGGACCGAATATGGAATTAATCTTCCTGGGCGCGCGCATGAATGTGCATCATCTGGATCGTGTGCCCTTGCCGGCCTTTGGCTGGGATAATCGCGTGGTGCGCTGGAGCGAGTCTTTCAGCGATCGTGGCCATCGTTTTGATCAGGTCAAGGACTGGCATAAACGCGTGTTTTTTATCGGTGGCATCCAGGTTGATCCCTTTGGTAATACCAATCTGATCGGCGTCGGCCAGGATTTTAAACGCCTCAAATTCCGAGGCCCGGGCTCGGTGGGAACACCAACCCTGACCACCCATGTGGGTCGTTATTACATCGTATTGAACAGCCACACGCCGCGACTTTTTGTGCCCAAGTGCGACTTCGTGAGCACCGTCGGCTGGGGCCAGGGTGGCGCCGATGCACGTACCCGTCTGGGCCTGCCCGGTGGCGGACCTAAATACTGCGTCACACCCTTGTGCATCATGGATTTCAGCGAAGATGAAAAACGCCTGCGTCTGCGCTCGCTGCATCCCGGCGTGCAACTGGAAGAAGTGCTGCGCCAGACCGGCTTCCCACTCATCGTGCCCGACGTCATCCCAACCACCGAACTGCCCTCGCCGGAAGCCTTGCAGGTGCTGCGCGAAAGAGTGGATTGGGTAGGGGCTTTGCGTTGACACGCACCCAGCCCGCGCACGTGCGGCCGACTATCGGAAGGGGAGCGAGACCGAGCGGCGATTGTGAGTAGACTGACGACAGTTAGGTCACTGCGGAGTCAGCACGATGCGCCGTATCATTTTTTCCTTCACCACCTGTTTATCGATGGCGCTGTGCGCGACAAACGTACACAGCGCAGAACTTCTGAACGATATCGTCGCGCGACTGACCGCGCCACCCCAGATCGAAACCGAAGCCGGCTTTAGCGCCAAGCTGCTGGTGGCACCTGGTCAGCTCTACGATCCGCTGGTGATGCTGCCGATCGGCGACGCGATGTGGATCAATGACGACGGTGGCGAAGCAGAGGGCAAGGGCAGTCGGTTACTGTCTATCGACCGGCAGGGCAAGATCAGCGTACTGGCGGACATAGGCAAGTTATTACCGACGGTGGGTTATGACGTCGCGCCCGCTGGTTTTGGCAGTTATGGTGGTGATGTGTTCTCGCTCGCTCAACCCGAGGTGGCTGAGGCCGGTGCGCTTAAGAACCACATCGTGCAGCGCATTGAGCCGCGACGCGACTACACCGCCAGCGTGTTCTGCACTTTACCCGAGGCGGGCGCGAAAAAGATCCCGGGTTATGGACTCGATGGCCGCTTTGGCCCACCCGGCTCGCCGTTTGCCGATCGTTTTTTTGTCGTCACCATCTATAACGACGCCATCTACCAGGTCACAGCGGACGGCAAGTGCACGCCGTTTGTCGTTTTTGATGGCAAACAGATGAGCGCGCCGACCATGATGACCTTCAGCGCCGATGGCCAGACCATGCTGGTGGCGGTAAGCATTGGCGCGTTTGACATCACCAGTACCAAAGCGCAGGAAGGCGCCATCGTGCGCGTCTCTGCCGATGGCAAAATCAATCCGCAGCCGCTCTATCGAGGGCCGGGACGGCCCTTAGGGATGGACTTCGCGCCGGCGGGCTTTGGTGCTTTTGCCGGTCAGCTGTTTTTTGCTGACGTCGGTTCTTATCAGATCCCGGTGCCGCAGACCCAGAGCATGCTGCCCGACGGCAAGATCTATCGGCTCGCAGCCGATGGCAAAGCGGTGCTGGTGGCCTCGGGTCTGCACAATCCCAACGGCGTGCGCTTCGCCCATGGCAAACTGTGGGTGAGCGATATCAGCGGCGATTTCATCGCTGGGCACCGCGAGCTGCCCGATGGTTTTATCGTCGAAATCGAAGCGAAGTAGCGCGCGTCGTCGACGTTAGAACGAGGCCTTGTCGCGCTATTTGAGGGCGGACGAGCTGACAGCCGTGGGGCATGGCGGTGTGCGCACAATCGTAGTAGCGTTTCGCCATGAACGATGACACCGATGATCTCGCAGGCGTGCGTGACCTGCATAAAACCGTTGATGAGGCGATCGAAGTGCTGGCCGCATTCCTGAATGCAGCCGCCGGTGCAGAGATCCCCAGCGAGACCTTGGTCAACACCGCGCATCAAGTCATCGGTGACCTGACCGAATGGCGCGCAACCCTTTGGGAGATTACCGATCAGGCACCGGGAGGCGAGGGCCTGCACTAGTGGTGCGTCCCACGATGGATAGTCACAATCGTTGCAAACCGCGGCGATTGCACAGTCGTACTGAATCCTGCCTACGGCAGGTGCGAATTTATTCGCACATTCAATAATGCGTTCTTTAGCGAAACGTGGGCCTTGAATGTGCGAATAAATTCGCACCTACAAATTGTGGTGAGACTCCGCGAAGCAGGCCACGCGCACTACGCAAACAGCACTTCCTTGGCATAGAGCGTGTCGACGTATTCACGCACCGCGTGGATCTTGCCATCGCGCAGGTCAAAACGAATGTGGTAGTAGTTCTCGTAGACGCGGCCCTTGGCGGTCTTGGCTTTTACGATCCATTCGACGGCCACAGCGTTATCTTCGGCGATGGCACTCTGGACCTGGATCGAAAGCGTGCCGGGCTCGAAATACGGAAAGGCCTTGCCAAAAAAGTCTTCCAGAACGGCCTTCTTGCCCTTGAAGGTGCCCGACACCGGCAGAGAGCCCGGCAACCACCAGGTCACGTCGTCGGTAAAGGCGGCCGTTACCGCTTCAATGTTGCCGGCCGATAAGTCTTCGATAAAACGCAAGACTGTCTTTTTACTTTCTGCAGCACTCATGGGTGTCTCCTTCTGCTACCGCGCCGTGCGCGGTGATGGCTCGGACCTAGGGATGGTAAACCTTCTGGTGTGGTATCCAGCGATTGAACTTCAGTAATTCTCGTACCGCTCTGTAGGTGCGAATTTATTCGCACATTCGACCCCGGCTGTCGCGTTGGAGCAGGCGATCGAATGTGCGAAT
>JANOXY010000462.1:0-10864 GCA_031418675.1 Pseudomonadota bacterium | reverse complement strand
TGGTCTCGGAGGCGGTATAGATCTTCGACCAGCGGTGGATCTGGCGGGCCATGTAGTCATTGGGTTTGCCGAAGCCTTCCAATCCGACTTTTTTGTAGTCGAGACTTTGCAGATGGGCCAAGGTCTGCACCACGGCGTCGTAAATAGCGCTGCGTTCGGCCGGTGTATGACCGGGCAGCGAGAGATCCCACAGGATGCGACCCTCGACCATCTCCATGATGTAGAACATGGTGCCGACCACCGATTCGTCTTCGCACAGTGCATAAGCGCGCGGTGCAGGAAAGCCAGCGCGGTGCAGCGCGTCGATGACACGAAATTCGCGATCAACCGCGTGGGCGGAAGGCAGCAGGATACCCGGCGGCTTGCGCCGCAAAACGTACTTTTTTGTCGGTGTCACGAGCTGGTAGGTGGGATTGGATTGCCCGCCTTTAAATTCGCGCACTTCCAGCGGCCCTGCATAGCCTTCGACCTTGGCGGTCAAAAATGCTTCTAGCCTGGTGGTATCGAACGCCAGATGCTGTTGCACCGCCTTGGTGCCGGAAAATTTATCTTGTCGCGCACTCATGGTCTGATCTGCTCCGCGCCGGCGACGACGCCCTGGTCATGCAGGCGACCGATCGCGGCGCTGTCCAGGCCGAGAACGTCCGCCAGAATTTCATCGGTATGTTGGCCCACCCGCGGTGCGGCACGCGGTGGCTGGCGTTGCATCTTGGAAAAATACATTGGCGTGCCGCACACCGGGTAAGTGCCTATGCCCGGTTGTTCGATGTTGGAAAAGATCGGATTGTCGGCGGAACAATCGCGGTCGTTTTCCACCAGTTCGCGCATGGTCTGGTATTTGTCCCAACAGATGCCGCATTCGTCGAAGACCTTGGCCAGCTGTGCAAACGGTTGTTGAGCAAACCACGGTTCGAGCATGGCGCATAACTCGCGCCGGGCGCTGAAGCGGTCGCCTTCGAGATCGAAGTCCAGACCCAGGCGTGCGGCCAACGCGGCGACGTCAGCGCTCAAACCGGTGGCCTTCAACAAACCCTGCCACTGCTTGGCACTGACGGCGATGATCATGACTCGCTCTCCGTCACTGGAGACGAAGTCGCGCCCCAGCGCACCGTAAAGATAATTGCCGTTGCGACCACGGGTTTCGTTATTGACGTGCAGCTCACCGATGAAGCCGAGATTGCCGACCGCGGACAGGGCCACATCGGCCAGGGCGAGCTTGATCTGCTGCCCCTCGCCGGTCAGACGCCGATGGCGTTCAGCGGCGAGCAGATCGATGGCGGCCAGATAGGCGGTGGCAATATCCCAGGCCGGCAAGACGTGATTGACTGGTCGCGGATCTTCTTCCGGGCCGGTCAGGTAGGGGAAGCCCACTTTGGCGTTGACCGTGTAGTCGAGCGCGCTCGAGCCATGGCGGTCGCCAACGATTTCATGCTGGATGAGATCGGGGCGCTGCGCGCTCAGAGCCTCATAGGCCAACCAGCCGCGGGCCGGCAGGTTGGTTGAGAAGATGCCAGCGTTTTCACCCGGTGCGCAGATCAGCGCCGTCACGATTTCGCGACCGGCACCTGAGCGGATATCGACGGCGATCGAGCGTTTGCCTTTGTTCATCTCGGCCCAATAGATGCTGACGTCGTCCTTGGTCACTGGCCAGCGGTGATAGTCGATGCCACCGCCGAGCTGATCAAAACGAATGACATCGGCGCCGAGTTGCGCGAGCGTCATGCCGCACATCGGCGCGGCGATGAAAGCTGAGCCCTCGACGATGCGGAGTCCCTTGAGTATGGCCTGCATGGTCTTTCCTTCAGGATGCGATGCGCGCACTGCCGTTGTTCAGCACCACCACACCACGCTCCAGCGAGGAACTGCGGAAGTACGCCGTGCCAGCCTCGTTCCAGATCTCGGTGCGCAGGGTTTCGCCCGGCAGAAACGGCGACGAGAAGCGCACGTTCAGGGTTTTCATGCGCGCCGCATCGTAATCGCAGCAGCTGCGCAATACGGCGTGCATGGCCACGCCCAGGGTGCAGCGACCATGCATGATGGGGCGCTCAAAACCGGCGCCGGCGGCGACCACGGGATCGGCATGCAGTGGGTTCATATCACCACACAGACGGTAAAACAGCGCCTGGTTAAAGGTGGTCGGCAGATCGCAGACCAGGTCGGGCGCACGCGCGGGCGGCGCCGGGGGAGCAGGGCGGGCGGTGCTGGTGCCACCGAAGCCGCCGTCGGCGCGTGCCAGGGTGTTGGAGCGCACGGTAGCGTAGAGGGTCTTGCCATCGGCACTGCGCAATTCTTTTTTGAGATAAACGAAGCAGCCTTTGTCAGCGCCGCGATCAACGATGTCCTCGATCACGGTTTCGCCGCTCACTGTGCCTTGCGCAGGTAAGGGCTGGTGAATTTCCAGCGCCTCTTCGGCGTGCAGCACCTGCTGCCAGGTGAAACCGTATTGCGGGTCACGCATCCAGAAGCCGGGGTAGGCAATCACCAGGGCCAGGGTCGGCAGCGTGCGCAAGGTCGGTTCTTCGTAGACATAGGGCAGTTGTTTCGGATCGACGGCCTCGGTGCCCACACCGACAGCGAGTGCATAGAGGATGCTGTCTTTGATGCCGTAGGTTTCCGTCTGTTTGTTGATGACGGTGCCAATGAGCGCTGCATGGTTTTTCATAGGGACTCTCCGCGGGCATGGCCCTGTAGATGCGAATTTATTCGCACTGCGCGTTACGCTCGCCCGATGGCAGCGGCGCAAATCCATTTGCACCAGCTAACCGAGGTCGAAACAAGATCACCGCGGCGTGGTGCCCGTCAAACTCAGTTCGCGGGCCATGCCACTGACGTGAGGATTGCTCTCGTGCCCTCAAAGACCAACGGGGCCCGCGCCTCGCGGGTTAGCGAGCAGAGACGCAAGCTTAGACCGGATCCCAGGGCCACACGTCCTGCGAACGGTCGAGCGCGTAAAAGTCAGCCTTGAGGGCCGGGATCGCGTGCTCGGCAATGGTCTCAGGGGTCCAGCCGTCACCACGGTGCATGGAGCGTTTGGGCCGATGCTGGCTCATGAGGAAGATCTCATTGTTGCGCACGGCGAAGATCTGACCGCTGACGTCCTTGGCTGCATCGGAACACAGAAACACCGCCATCGGCGCGATCTTGGCCGGCGTCATTTCTTTCAAACGTTCAACACGCTGACGCTGCACTTCATCGGTGATCGGAATGGTGCCGATCATGCGCGTCCAGGCGAAGGGCGCGATGCAGTTGGAACGCACGCCATAGCGGCCGAGGTCCAAAGCAATGCTCTTCGACAATGCGGCGATCCCGAGTTTGGCGGCGGCGTAGTTGGCCTGACCGAAATTGCCAATGAGGCCGGACGTCGAGGTCATGTGCACGTAGGCACCGGTTGCGCGGTCCTTGAAGTGGTCTGAAGCCGCGCGGCTGACATAGAAGCTGCCATTCAGATGAACATCAATGACAGCATGCCATTCCTCGAGACTCATCTTATGAAACATGCGGTCGCGCAGGATCCCGGCGTTGTTGACCACCGCATCGAGCTGGCCAAAATTGCTGATCGCATCGGCGATCATCTGCTGCGCATCTTCATAGCGTGCGACGCTGCCGTGATTGGCAACCGCCTGGCCGCCCATGGCCTTGATCTCGGCCACAACTTCCTTGGCCGGGGTGCCTTCAATATCGGTGCCGTCGGTGCTGGAACCGAGATCGTTCACCACAACCTTGGCGCCGGCTGCCGCCATTGCCAAGGAAAAATCACGGCCGATGCCGCGTCCACCACCCGTAATCAAAACTACTTTGCCGTCGAGCATACCCATGGTGTCAAAACCTCCGTCGTTTAGTGTTGTCGATGCGGACCGCGTGCCGCCATGGCGCGCGACCTGCGAATAGTGCTTAAGCCTGTGCGCCCGGTTGCGGGCATCAATCGTCGTCATCGGGCGCGCCTTCGTCCGCCTGGCTGTCGAGCAGTTCTTCGGCGAGACGCTTTAATTCATCGAGGATGCCGTCAAGATCACGCGCCATGAGCCAGACAATCAATTCATCGGCGCCGGCCGCGGCGACCTGATCCCGCGCCGAGGCCGTGCGGAACTGACCTTCGAGAGCAAAGGGTGCGACATGAATACTGCCGCGGTCGCGCCCCGCAGCCTGGCAGGCGGCCAGCAGTTCCCGGCAGCCCGCAGCAAACTCATCCAGCGAGGACATGACCGGGATCCAACCCTGACCCCAGTTCACCACGCGCTTGAATACCCGCGGTGACCCCGAGCTGCCAAACATCACGGGCGGGCCAGCGGCGGATTCGGGTTTGGGATAGGAGCGAATGGCGGGAAATTTGTAATAGCGACCGTCGTGACTGGGCGCATCTTCGCGCCACAGCTTGCGCATGACTTCGATGCATTCGCGGGTTTGAGTCCAGCGGTGATCAAAGTCCACACCGAGAATTTCTGACTCCTCGCGATTCCATCCCGCACCGATGCCAAACTGCACGCGGCCATGGCTGTAGTGGTCAACCGACGCCACCTGTTTGGCGAGGATCAGGGGGTTGTGTTCTGGAACCAGACAGATGCCACTTCCCAAGCGAATATGACGGGTGGTGGTAGCGGCACGGGCAAGGGCGACCCAAGGGTCGGGCATCTGCCACAGGTAGTCGGGAGGCGGTTGGCCAGGGTCGCCAACATAGTCCGATGCAAATGCCATCGGCATGATCGCGTGCTCGGGCACCCAATAGGAGTGGAAGCCCAGATCCTCGGCCGCTTTAGCCACGATGGCGGGGTCGCCGCGGCGATCGGGAAGGATCTGAAACACCCCGATTTTGAGTGACACTGACGACCTCCGCTCGAACTCGAAACGACCCTGCGCCTGCAGCCGTGCGGCGCCTTGCGATGGTCGACCAGGAAAGTGCCGAATAGTACCCGATCCCATCCGGCGGTGTAATTGCCGAAGGTCGTGCCAATTAAGCTCGGCCATGACTTGTACGTGTGCCAGCAAACGCGGTTACATTAGCGGCGCCCGGTGCCGCCGGGGAGCCGCGCCGTGGCTGTGAATTCGCCCGGCGCATCGTCACCATTGGCCCTGGACTTGGCATGCCCCACATCACGCTGACAACCCTGTCGCGCATTCCGCTGATCGCGCCTGGCGACGAGCTGGCTGCGATCATCGGCCGCGCTGCTTCCGATGACGGCCTGCAGTTCAGTGCGGGCGACATTGTGGTGGTGGCACAAAAGATAGTGTCGAAGTCCGAGGGGCGCCTGGTGCCGATAGCAAGTGTGGTGCCCGGACCCGCAGCGCTCGAACTCGCCGCCGCAACCGACAAAGATCCACGCCTTGCCCAGTTGATTCTGGATGAAGCGAGCACGGTGATGCGGCGCAAGCCCGGCGTGATCATCGTGCGCCATAAGCTTGGCCACGTCGGCGCCAATGCCGGCATCGATCAATCCAATGTCGAGCACAGCGATGGTGAACAGGCCTTGTTGTTGCCGTTGGATCCCGATGCCTCGGCGGCTGCGCTGCAAAGGGCGCTGAGTGCCGCGGCCGGGTGTCACCTGGGCGTCATCATCTGCGACAGCATGAATCGTCCCTGGCGGCTCGGCACCATTGGCGGTGCGATTGGCTGCGCTGGCCTCGAGGTGCTGGACGATCGCCGCGGGCAACACGACATGTTTGGCCGCGAATTGAAAGTCACCATGATCAATCGCGCGGACTCGATTGCGGCGATGGCAACATTGCTCATGGGGGAGTCGATAGAGCGCACGCCCGTGGCGGTTGTGCAAGGCTTTGCGGTTGATGCGCACCAGGGTCGCGCGGCGGACATCATCCGCCCGGCGGTCGACGATTTGTTTAACTGACCGTGGAGCGATATCTCGCTTTGAGCGGTGGAGTGGGCGGGGCCAAACTGGCCTTGGGTCTGACTCATTTGTTGCCACCGGAGTCACTGACTATGGTGGTAAATACCGGCGACGACTTTGAACACCTGGGTCTGCATGTCTGCCCGGATCTCGATACGTTGATGTACACCCTGGGCGGCCTCAGCAATCCCGACACTGGTTGGGGACGCGTCGGAGAATCCTGGGCTTGTCTCGAGGCCTTGCAACAACTGGGTGGTGAATCCTGGTTTCGCTTGGGCGATCGCGACCTCGCCGTGCATCTGCAACGCAGTGTCCGACTGCGCGCCGGTGCGAGTCTGTCGATAATCACGGCCGAGCTATTTGCCGCGCTGGGTATTGCTCATCGCGCCTTACCGATGAGCGATCAAGCGGTACGCACCATGGTGCATTCCGATGTCGGCACCCTGGCCTTTCAACACTACTTTGTGCGCGAGCGTTGCGCACCGCGCGTGACCGGTTTCAGTTTTGCTGGCGTCGACGGCGCACGCCCAGCGCCTGGCGTGCTTGAGGCCATCACGGCCCCGGATCTGTGTGGCGTGCTCATTTGTCCATCGAATCCGTTTCTGAGCATCGATCCCATTCTGGCCGTACCGGGCATACGCGCAGCATTGCAGGCTTGCAGCGCGCCGGTGGTGGCGGTGTCGCCGATCGTGGCCGGTTTAGCGATTAAGGGCCCCACCGCCAAAATTATGGAAGAGCTATCGCTACCTCAGAGTGCGGTTGCGGTCGCTGACCACTACGGTGAGTTGCTGGATGGTTTCATGATAGACAATTCGGACCAACACTTAATGCCCGAAATAGCCGCGAGAAATCTGCGTGTTACGCGTGCCGCAAGTGTCATGGTGACGCTGGACGATAGGATCAATCTGGCGCAGACTGCGCTCGAATTCCTCAGATCGTTCTGAAGCTGCCATGTGGGTTGTAGTTCCCGTTAAACGGTTTTCAAACGCAAAAACGCGGCTGGCGCCCCTACTGTCGGCGGCCGAGCGCGAGTCGCTTGCTCAGGCGATGTTGAATGATGTGTTGCGCGCCATCGCCGAGAGCAGGCGCGTAGCGGGTGTGCTGGTGGTGTCGCGCGAAGTGCGCGCACGCTACAGCGTTGAACGTGTCGGCGGTTTATTCCTCGAAGAGAGTGGCGCCGGTTTGTCGACCGCCATAACACAGGCCGGCAATTGGCTTGCCACCCATGGCCAGCGCGGCATGCTTATGATCCCAGGCGACGTACCCTTGGTCAGTGGTCGCGAGATTGACGAAGTGTTGCTGACCCATCGCGGCGCACCGTCGGTGACCCTGGTCCCTGATCGCGAACATGACGGTACTAACGCACTTGCGGTCAGTCCCGTTGATGCCATTTCTTTTGCATTCGGCAGTGGAAGTTTTGCCAAACATCGGCAAGCGGCACAGGACGCCGGAATCAATCCGCAGGTCGCGTTGTTGCCGGGGCTGGCCCTCGATATCGATAACCCCATCGATCTTCAAACGCTGCTCACCTACGACAGCGAAACCGAAACGCTTGCTTATTTATGTGACAGCGGCATCGCGCGCCGCGTCATGCCGCACCACACCAGCGCGCGCGACCTCAGTGACATCGCCGCTGCTTCACGGTTGTTGTAACTCATGCATTCCTATGACTTCCTATTCGCCGCAGCGGAGGCTGGCCAGTTGCCATCCGACGAGAGCGCCCTGCAACTTGCGCACTGTACCGATCTTCCTGCGCTGATGGCCTGCGCGGGTCGTTTGCGCGATCAGGGTTTTGGCAACGGTGTGACCTACTCGCGTAAGATTTTTATTCCTCTGACACAGCTGTGCCGTGATGTGTGCCACTACTGCACCTTCGCCCAGGCGCCAAAGCGCGTGGTCGAGCCGTACATGAGCATCGCCGCGGTGGTGGAGCTCGCGCGCGCTGGCCAACGGCTGGGCTGCAAGGAAGCGCTGTTCACGCTTGGGGAGCGACCTGAATTACGTTACAAAACCGCCCGTGATGCGCTGGCTCGCATGGGCTTCAGCTCGACACTGGACTACTTGCGTGCCGCGGCTGAGGCGGTATTCACGGAGACCGGTCTGCTGCCGCACATGAACCCCGGCACCTTGTCGCCGGAAGAATGTGAGAGCCTGCGCAAGGTTTCGCCGAGCATGGGCATCATGCTTGAGTCCGCGTCGGAGCGATTGTGCGGCAAAGGCATGCCCCATCACGGTTCGCCGGATAAGCGACCGGCGGTGCGTTTGCAGACCCTCCGCAATGCGGGTCAGGCGCGGATTCCCTTTACCAGTGGCATTCTGATTGGCATTGGCGAGACACGCCTGGAGCGCATCGAAGCATTGCTTGCACTGCGTGCCGTCCATGGTGAGTACGGACATCTGCAGGAAATCATCGTGCAGAATTTTCGGGCTAAACCAGGCACGCGGATGCACGACGCGCCGGAGCCCGATCTGAACGAAATGTTATGGACACTGGCAGTGACCCGGATCATCTTCGGGCCAGCCATGAGCATTCAAGCTCCGCCTAATTTGAGCCCGGGCTGCTTACCCGAACTGATCGCGGCCGGGATTAACGACTGGGGTGGGGTCTCGCCGCTGACGCCGGATCACGTGAATCCGGAAGCACCGTGGCCGCATCTGGAACAGCTGGCGTCCGATACGGCTGCCGCGGGCAAATTCCTGCATGAGCGCCTGACTATTTATCCCCAGTATTTGCGCAAGCTGGAAACCTGGGCGGATGGTCGTTTCCACACGGCCTTGCTGCAGACGATTGATGCCGATGGCTACCCGCGTACCGACGAGTGGTCGCCAGGTGAGGAGCTCGAACCGCCGGCAAGCATCATCGCATCTATCGCACGCCAGCCAAGACAGGTGTCCACCGATCTTGCGGCTGTCCTGGCGCGCGTGGCCGCGGGCACTGCGTTAGCCGAGGCCGACATCGTTAGACTGTTCCGCGCGCGCGGCGATGATTTCAGTGCGGTATGTAAGGCCGCCGATCGCATACGCCAGGATGTCAACGGCAACACCGTCAGTTTTGTCGTCAATCGCAACATCAATTACACCAACGTCTGCTATTTCAAATGCCAGTTCTGTGCATTTTCCAAGGGCAAGTTGTCGGAGAATCTACGCGGTCAGCCCTACGATCTGGATCACGCTGAAATTCAGCGGCGGGTGCGCGAAGCCTGGGAACGCGGGGCGACGGAAGTCTGCATGCAAGGCGGCATTCATCCGCAGTACACCGGCGATACTTATTTGGGCATTCTGCGTGCGGTCAAGGATGCGGTGCCCGATATGCACATTCACGCATTTTCGCCCTTGGAGGTGTGGCAGGGCGCGGCCACCCTCAAGCTGCCGTTGCGCGAGTATTTGCAGCGACTGAAGGATGCAGGGCTGGGCACATTGCCGGGTACCGCGGGTGAGATCCTCGACGACGAGGTGCGGGCGATTATTTGTCCCGACAAGATCAACACAGCACAGTGGTTGGAGGTGATGCGCGCTGCGCACGATGTCGGTTTCCGGACTACGGCGACGATCATGTATGGGCATGTCGATCGGTTAGAACACTGGGCGCGTCATCTTATCCGCGTGCGCGATTTGCAGATGGAGACCGGTGGTTTTACCGAATTTGTGCCGCTGCCGTTTGTACACATGGAGGCGCCGCTGTATCTCAAGGGCCGCGCGCGCAAGGGACCAACGTTTCGCGAGGCGGTGTTAATGCATGCGGTCGCGCGCCTGACGCTGCATCCGCATATCACCAATATTCAAACGTCGTGGGTGAAAATGGGCCACGCGGGTGTCAAGGCCTGTCTGAACGCCGGTGTTAACGACCTCGGCGGCACGCTCATGAACGAAAGCATTACGCGCGCCGCAGGCGCGAGCCATGGCCAGGAGACCTCACCTGCGCAGATGCTGGCGATGATTGACGCTTCTGGACGCTTGCCACGTCAGCGTTCCACGGCCTACGGCGAGGTTACGGCAGAACGCATTATCGCTGGACAGGCGGCCGGTGAGTTGACCGACATCGTCAATACGCCTGCGCGCAAATATGAGCGCGCCGAACGACGCGAATTATTGCGTTCGCGAGCCGAAGCTGGCTGAGCCGCAATACCGTAGATGCCGCCCGACCCGGCCTGAGGCGTCCAATCTCGATTCGCAACCCTGGGGAGGGGACGACAGATGGCTACGCGCCCAAAACACATCCTGAACGGCTTCCGGGTATTGGACATGACCCATGTGCTGGCCGGGCCGACGGTGTCGCGCATCATGGCCGAGATGGGTGCGGACGTTATCAAGGTCGAGTTCCCGCCACTGGGCGATATCTCGCGGGCATTGCCGGCCCACAAAAATGGGCGTAGCGCCTATTTTGTCCAACAGAACCGCGGCAAACGCAGTATTTGTCTGAACGCCAAGACAGCCGAAGGCCGCGCCATCCTTGTCGAGCTGCTGAAAACGGCTGACGTGTTCATCGAAAATTTCGCACCCGGTGTTATCGAGCGCATGGGCTTCTCGTGGGAAGAGGTGCATAAGATCAATCCGCGCGTCGTGATGTGCTCGATTTCGGCGTTTGGCCAGACTGGCCCGCTGTCCTCCCTGCCGGGCTTTGACTATATCGCCCAGGCCTACAGCGGCGTCATGGGCATGATTGGTGATCCCAAGGGCCCGCCATCTTTCCCGATGGTCAGCATGGGCGATATTTCGACCGGTGTGCATGCGGCGGCCGCGATCGGTTTCGCCTTGTTGCACCGTGAGCGGGGCGGGGAAGGCCAATATCTCGACATTTCCCTGCTCGATGCCTATACCGGCTACCACGAGCTCAACATTCACCTCTACAGCATAACCAACGGTGAGGTGGAGCCGACCCGCGCCGGCAGCCAGCATTTTGCCGTTTGCCCGCTGGGCTTGTTCAAGACTCGCGAGGGATATATCTGCATTATCGCCTTGCAACCACAGTGGGCGTCGCTCTGTCGCGCCATTAGTCGACCGGAGCTGGCCGATGACCCGCGCTA
>JANOXY010000461.1:0-10402 GCA_031418675.1 Pseudomonadota bacterium | reverse complement strand
GCACTACTTCCAGTTCCAGGACCTGCTGAAACCCTCGCCCGACGACATCCAGGCGCTGTACATCGAGTCACTGCGCACGCTGGGTATCGATCTCAATGTGCATGACGAGCGCTTTGTTGAGGACAACTGGGAGTCGCCGACGCTCGGCGCCTGGGGCCTGGGCTGGGAAGTGTGGTTGAACGGCATGGAGATCACCCAGTTCACCTACTTCCAGCAGGTGGGTGGCCTGGACTGCCGGCCCGTCGCTGGCGAGATCACCTATGGTCTGGAACGTATCGCCATGTACCTGCAGGGGGTGAACTCGGTTTACGACCTATTGTGGACACAATCCGGTAACGGCCGCGTGACCTATGGCGACATCTACCATCAGAACGAAGTGGAAATGTCAGCCTATAACTTCGAGCATGCTGACACAGCTGCGCTGTTTACCTGGTTCGATCATTGCGAAGCGGCCGCCATGCGCATGATCGACGTCAAGCTGCCCTTGCCGGCCTATGAACAGATGTTGAAAGCCTCCCATACATTCAACCTGCTCGACGCGCGGCGTGCGCTGTCGGTGACCGAACGACAGCGCTATATCCTGCGGGTGCGAACCCTGGCGCGCGCCATCGCTGAAACTTACTACGCAGCACGCGAGGCTCTGGGCTTTCCCCTGCTGGCGTCCACTGCGCCACTGGAACGGTCGCGATGAGTCGCCACGACAATCTTCTGATCGAACTAGGTACCGAGGAGCTGCCACCCAAGGCCCTCTTGGATCTGTCGCAAGCCTTCAGTGCCGGCTTTGACAAGCTACTGCGCGCGGCGGGCTTTGATTTTGAACACCTGGAAAGTTTTGCGACGCCGCGCCGCCTGGCACTGCGCCTGGTAAACATCGCGGCTGAACAGTCCGAACGCCTGGAGACCCGCCGTGGCCCCGCGCTCAGCGCGGCATTCGATGGCAACGGTGTGGCGACCAAGGCCGCCCTGGGCTTTGCCCGATCCTGCGGTGTGGAGCTGGCAACGCTCGGGCGCTTTAAAAGCGCCGAAGGTGAATGGCTGGCTTTTGAGCAGCGTGTTGCAGGCCGTCGTCTGTTCGATGTGCTGCCTGACATGGTCAGCGCGGCACTGGCGGGTTTGCCGATCCCCAAGCGCATGCGCTGGGGATCCCACAGCGCAGAATTTGTGCGTCCCGTGCATTGGCTGGTCATGCTCTACGGTGACGAGGTCGTGCCCGGTGAGGTGTTGGGCCTCACTGCAGACCGCATCACCCACGGCCACCGCTTCATGCACGGGGCACCGATCACGCTGGCCCACGCTGACGATTACGCTGCCAGCCTGCAACACCCGGGTTATGTGATCCCATCATTTGCAAGCCGTCGAGCGCGCGTGCGCGAGCTGGTCGAAAGCACCGCTGCGGCCGAAAACGGACGCGCCGTGATCGATGATGCCCTGCTCGACGAAGTCACTGCGCTGGTCGAGTGGCCGGTACCGATCTGCGGCAGCTTCGATGAACATTTTTTGCAGCTGCCGAGCGAAGTGTTGATCGCGACCATGCAGGGCCATCAAAAATATTTCCCGGTACGCGACGCGAGTGGGGCGCTGCGCAATCGTTTCATCACCCTCGCCAATCTCGAAAGCCATGCGCCGGACGCCATCCGCGCTGGCAATGAGCGTGTGATTCGACCACGGCTGTCCGATGCGGATTTCTTTTATCGCGCCGATCGCGCCAAACGGCTGGACAGTCGTTTGCCCGGTCTCGACGGCATGATGTACGAAAAGCGTCTCGGCTCGCTGGGTGACAAGACGCGCCGCATCATGGCCCTCGCCGCAAGTTTGGCGGACGCGTGCGGCGCCGATGCAGCGCTCGCCGCCCGCACTGCGACGCTGTCGCGCTGCGATCTATTGTCGGATCTGGTCGGCGAATTTCCGGAGCTACAAGGCACCATGGGCAGCTACTACGCAGCCGCCGATGGCGAAACGAGCGACGTCGCTGGCGCGCTCGGTGAATTTTATCAGCCGCGATTTTCAGGCGATGCTATCCCAGGCACGGCGCTCGGGCGTTGCGTGGCCGTGGCTGACAAGCTGGATTCCCTGGTGGGCATTTTTGGCATCGGCTCCGCGCCCACCGGCGACCGCGACCCCTTCGCGTTGCGTCGTGCCGCCATAGGTATGCTGCGCATTGTGATCGAAGCAGACATACCGCTCGACCTACGCGAAGCCATAGCCTTGGCGCTCACGACCTACGCGGGCGTCAAACTGCTGCCCGATACCGCGCAACAGGTTTACGCTTTCGTGCGCGAACGCTTGCGTGGTTATTATCTCGAACGTGGCACGCCTAACGACGTCTGCGCCGCGGTGTTCGCTAATGATCCTTCGGCACCGGCAGAAGTCGCGCGGCGCCTGCAGGCGGTGAGCAATTTTCGCGCCCTGCCCGCGGCCCAGGCCCTGGCCGCGGCCAACAAGCGCATCGCCAATATCCTTAAAAAGCTCGACAGCCCGCCGGCCGCCACGATCGACGAAGCGCGTCTGGCAGACCCCGCCGAACGTGCGCTGGCGATGCATTACTCGGCGCTGGCGCCCCAGGCAGAACAATTGTTCGCCACACGTGAATACACTCGCTATATGGAACTACTGGCGGGCTTGCGCGAGCCGGTTGATGCCTTCTTTGATGGCGTGATGGTGATGAGCGATGACCTCGCCCTGCGCGCCAATCGTCTCGCCCTGCTGGCCAAGCTGCACGCCTTGTTCACGCGCGTGGCTGACATCGCACGTCTCCACGACGTTTAACTTTGTGCGTACCTTGTTGATCGACCGTGACGGCGTCATCAATCAGGATTCCCGCGATTACATCCGCTCCCCCAAGCAATGGCACACATTGCCCGGCGCGCTGGAAGCCATGGCACTCGCGCAACGTGCAGGCTTTCGTCTGGTGGTGGTCAGCAATCAATCGGGCCTGGCACGCGGCCTGTTCAGCATCCACGACTTGAACGCCATTCATCAGCGTCTGTGTGATGAGCTGGCACGCTTTGGCGGTCGTGTTGAAGCGTTTTTTTTCTGTCCCCATGGCCCTGAAGACGGCTGCGATTGCCGCAAACCTCGGGCCGGAATGCTGATCTCGCTGCGCGATCGGCTGGGCATCGACCTCGCGCGTGCCGCGTTTATCGGCGACCGCATGAGCGATGCGCGCGCGGCGCTCAGCGCAGGCGCTCGACCTATCCTGGTGCGCACCGGGCTCGACCCGCTCAAGTCCGAGGAGCTCTCAGCCTGCGGGACAATCGAAGTATTTGACGATTTGCGCGCGGCTATCGCGGCATTGTTATGAGCATCGCGACGCTGCGGTCCGTCATTTTTTATATCGGGCTCTTGCCGCTGACGGTGCTGTTCAGTTTCATCGGCATCGTGATTCTGCCGCTGCCACGCACCTGGCGTTATGCCGTGATCACACGCTGGTCAATGTTGACCATCGCCTGGCTGAAACTCGCCTGTGGGCTGGGCTGGCGCGTCACGGGTCGTGAAAATATTCCGAACGTGCCGGGCGTGATCTTGTGTAAACACCAGTCTGCGTGGGAGACCATCACGCTGCAGCTGATCTTTCCGCGTCAATCCCAGGTATTGAAGAAGGAACTGTTGCACGTGCCGTTTTTTGGCTGGGGACTTGCCAGTCTGAATCCCATCGCCATTGATCGCAAAGCCGGCGCCAAAGCCTTGCGCACCGTGCTCGAACGCGGTGTTGTGCGTATACGCGAAGGCTGGTGGGTGCTGTTGTTTCCCGAGGGCACGCGCATCGCGCCCGGTCAAATCGGTCGTTATACCCAGACCGGTGCAGCTCTGGCGCTGGCAGCGGACAGCGTGGTGGTGCCGGTAGCTCATAACGCCGGGGTGTTCTGGGCGCGCAATGCGCTGACCAAATATCCGGGCACGATCGACGTCGTCATCGGGCCACCGATCACGACCGCGGGCAGAAGCGCAAAAATCATCACCCAGGAAGCCCAAGCCTGGATCGAGCAAACCTGTGCCAGTCTGCCGCGCACGCCGGACGGCTGAGCAGGGCTGACCGGGCAATCGGGCCTTATGATGCCCAACAAGATCTCCATCGGAGCGGCACGCGATGCAACACCCGAACGATTCACGATTTCCCGCCACCCGCATGCGCCGTCTGCGCAGCGATGACTTCATTCGACGCCTGGTGCGCGAAACGCAGATTTCCGTCGATGACCTGATCTGCCCGATGTTTATTCTCGATGGCGAAGGTCAGCGTGAATCCATAGGCAGCATGCCCGGTGTGGAGCGGCTCAGTATCGACTTGGCGGTGCAACGTGCCGGGCGCCTGCAGCAACTCGGTATTCCCGCCGTGGCCCTGTTCCCGGTCACGCCAGATGCGCGCAAGAGCGCCGATGGTCGTGAAGCCTACAATCCCGAAGCCATCACCCAGCGCGCGATCCGCCGCATGAAGGATGCCTGGCCGGATCTCGGTATCGTCACCGACGTTGCTCTCGATCCATTTACGACCCACGGTCACGATGGCGTGATGAACGACGCCGGCGAGATCTTGAACGATCCGTCGGTCGATGTGCTGGTAAAGCAGGCACTTTCCCAGGCGCGCGCCGGTGTCGATATCGTCGCACCATCGGACATGATGGATGGCCGCATCGGCGCAATTCGCGCCGCGCTCGAAAGCGAGGGCTTCTACAACGTCAAGATTCTGGCCTACTCAGCAAAGTACGCGTCGGCTTTTTATGGCCCGTTCCGCGATGCTGTCGGTTCCGGTGCCAAGCTTGGTCGTGGCAGCAAAAAGACCTATCAAATGGACGCTGGCAACGGCGCCGAAGCCTTGCATGAAGTCGCGCTCGATCTGGCGGAAGGCGCCGACATGGTCATGGTCAAACCAGGCATGCCCTATCTCGATATCGTTCAGCGGGTAAAAGCGGCGTTTGCCCGGCCGACGTTTGTCTACCAGGTCAGCGGCGAGTACGCGATGCTGAAAGCCGCGGCGCAGGCGGGCTGGCTGGATGAGCGCGCGGTGGTGCTCGAATCCCTGCAGGCTTTCAAGCGCGCCGGCGCCGACGGCGTGTTGACCTACTTCGCCGAAGCCGTCGCGACCTGGTTGGCCGAATAGAGCGGACGTTTTACACGTCGAGATCAAGTTCCTTGATTTTTCGCGTCAGTGTATTGCGCCCCCAACCGAGCAGCTTGGCTGCTTCCTGTCGACGACCACGTGTTGCTTTTAAAGCAACTTCTATCATGGTTGTTTCGAAGCGTGGTACGGCTTCGTCCAGAATGGGCGTTTCGCCGCCGCTGCGGGTACGCAACTCCGCCCACTGACGCAGGGCCGTTTCCCAGTCCGAGGCGCCGGCCGTTTCCGGCACGTCGCTATTGACCAGGAGTTCGGCTGGCAGGTCTTCGATATCGATTTCCCGGGCCGGCGCCATGATCATCACGCGCCGGCACACATTCTCGAGTTGCCGCACGTTACCCGGCCAGCTGAAACGACGCATGACATCCAATGCGCGCGGCAGCAGTTTTTTGGCTTCAACTTGTAATTCGGCTGCCGTGGTGCGCAGGAAATGATCTGAGAGGGCCTCCATGTCGTCGGCGCGCGCGCGCAGCGGCGGCAACTGCAAGCGGATCACATTCAGGCGATGGAACAAATCTTCGCGGAACTGGCCGGCCCGCACGCTTTGTTCAAGATGCTGATGGGTAGCGGCGATGACGCGTACATCCACCCGTACCGGTTCGTGACCACCAACGCGATAAAACTCACCGTCGGCAAGCACGCGCAACAGACGCGTCTGCAGTTCGGGTGGCATGTCACCGATTTCATCAAGAAACAAGGTGCCGCCGTCAGCCTGCTCGAAGCGCCCGATGCGCTGCGCCGCGGCGCCGGTAAAGGCACCCTTCTCATGGCCAAATAATTCTGACTCGAGCAGATCGCGTGGAATTGCCGCCGTGTTCAACGCGATAAAAGGTCTGGTGGCGCGTGGGCTGTGGCGATGCAATGCACGCGCCACCAGCTCCTTACCGGTTCCCGATTCACCCGTCAGCAGCACGGTCATGTTGGAATTCGACAACCGACCGATGGCGCGAAACACTTCCTGCATCGGCGCCGAAGAACCGATAATTTCCGGCACCGGTGCTGTATCAACCGGCTCAACTTCAGTCGCCACACCCGCCGCTGACTTACGCAGTGCACGACGCACGATATTGATGAGGTCGTCGACGTCGAAAGGTTTGGGCATGTACTCAAAGGCGCCACCACGAAAAGCCGCCACTGCGCGGTCAAGATCTGCGTAGGCGGTCATGATGATCACGGGCAAACGCGGATGTGCGCTCTGCACCTCTTTTAAGAGCGCCAAGCCATCGGTGCCCGGCATGCGGATGTCGGTGATGATGACGTCGGGCTCGAACTTCTCGAGTCGCGCCAGCACCTTGTCGGCGTTTTCAAAACTGCGCGTCGCAACGTGCTCTTTTTCCAGCGCGCGCTCCAGCACCCAGCGAATGGCGCGATCGTCGTCGACGATCCACACTTCGTGCTGTCGATTCATTGCTGTTCTCCTACAGGCAACCATACGGAAAATTCGGTGTGTCCCGGCTCACTATCGAAACCAATCAGGCCACCCTGGCGATGTACCAGTGATTGCGCGATAGGTAGGCCAAGACCTGAACCATCGGCACGCCCAGAAACAAGCGGAAAAAAAATGCTGGTAGCAAGCGCTGGGTCGACGCCAGGACCGTTGTCGATCACCTGTGCCCGGATCACCAGGCGATGCAGGACATTGCCGATAGTAAATTTGCGTTGTATGCGCGTGCGTAAAGTCACGGTGCCACCCTGCCCTTCGATGGCCTGCACGCCATTGCGCACCAGATTGAGGAAGGCCTGCACCAGTTGATCGCGGTCAGCGATGATGTCCGGCAGACTGGGGTCGTAATCGCGCACGATCTCAACCCCGCCGCCTCGTTCGACATTCACAACCTGCCGCACGTGCTCCAGCACGTCGTGGATGTTCATGGTCTGTTTGTTCGATTCCCCACGCGGTCCAAGCATGCGCTCGACCAAAGTGCGCAGACGATCGGCCTCACCAATGATTATTTGGGTGTACTCAGCAAGTCGCTGGTCCTCGAGCTCGCGCTCCAGCAACTGCGCAGCACCCCGTATCCCACCCAGTGGATTTTTAATCTCGTGTGCCAAGCCCTGTAACAAAACACTCGAGACTTGATTGCGCATCAACATATTGCCCTCAAGCTGAATACGTTGATGACGTTCGACGTTCGTCATTTCGATGATCACCAGCGAGGGGTCACGGTCGTTGCGCCACAGCGGCGTAATTGTGCAGTCGACGGTCGTAGCGCTGGCCCGTCCGAGGCGCAGATCGAGATCGCGCTCAGAAAACGAGCGTCCTTCGAGCAGTGCGCGGCGCACTGCGGCAATCAGCTCATCGGCGCCGGGCAACATTTCCGGAAGAAAAACATCTTTGAGCCGTGTTTCGCTAGTCGCGATCAAGGACTGAGCCGCGGCGTTGGCCGTGACCAGACGCAGGTGATCGTCGACCAGGATGACTGCTGTCGCCAGGGCATCGAGGAGGTCAAAATCGGGGATAACGGACGGCCTCATTATCAAACGAATATACTGCACTATGTTGGTGCGCACATGGGTGCGCGTGCCCATCGCCAGGCGCAACGACTGTCGAACAGTCGTTCAGAAGGCGAAATTTCTCGATGTCGGCAGGCGTTTGCGCCGGCGGACCGCCGGACTTAGCCCTCAGGGAAACAAGCGCAAAAATCGGACCAATTACTTGGCTTTGGGCGGCGCGGGCAGAATCGGGGGGCGAGACTTGCCGGTTTTTTTGTCGGCAATACTGATTTTCTGAAGATGGAATACGGCAGTACCGGAACGGATCAATTCTCTGCCGTCCTGGTCCAGCACCGCGGCGGCCAGTTGGTGGGAGCCACGCTCGGTGCTGGGCACAACAAATTGAGAAGATGCTGACGGTTCACCGAACGGTGCGCCATCCATATAAAGTTGCACCCGATGGCCGAAACTGACCTGCAATTCCGGCACGATCGCCACGTCAACCGCAACGGATTGCTGGTCGCGCAAGGATTCGTCCTGGCCCGGAGCAACCACCTCGATGCTTTCGTAGGCCGATGGATTGGCGGCGATTGGCGGGGTCTCGGGTTCGTTCTGGTCCTTGGTCTCAGTTTGGCCAGGAACGATGGTAGTCGGTCGGAGTTGAATGATCTCTGCGCCTTCGTGGGGTGTGTCCGAAAAAAACACGTTGCCCTGGGCATCCTTCCAACGGTAAACCTCCGCCGGCACGGGCAAGACCGCCGTAAGCAGCAGCATAAACACGAGGAGGCGCGTGATCGTCATCGCGTTGCCCACAGAATGAACGGTCCCCAGTCTATCGGTCGCGCCGCTAAAATTCAGCAAGCAAAAAAAGTGCCCGCAGATCAATGGCACTCACTTGAGCAGGAGCCGCCTTGGGCCCTACGGCACGGGCGTGCCGCGCACCAGGCAGGGCGATGTCCGGCTTGTCGTACACATCGCGGCTCGAACGGTCACGGTACAGGCCCATGCCCATCACCACCTGCTCTGCGGGCTAGCGCCGTCACCGTATGCTGGTGCTACCGCTAGCGGCCAAGGCTGATTCCAGCCGCGCTGAGGCCAGCGACGATTGCACCACGGGCAACTCCAGCGGCGCTGCCAACTCGCCGGCCAGACTCAATTCGCGCCCGGTACCCCCCAAAAAAAACTCCAGTTCCACTTGCGCAGAACCGGAGTCTGATCTCTTCACTTCTCGAGCGATGGCGCTTAAAGGATCGGTACTACCGTCGAGCGCAGCTTTTCTGTTTCGATGACGCTAATCAGACGCTGTAGTACATCTCGTACTCGACCGGGTGGGTCGACATGCGCAATGTAGTAACGTCCTTCATCTTAAGCTCGATGTAGGCGTCGATCGCATCGTCGGACAGCACACCACCGGCCTTGAGAAACGCACGATCGCCGTCCAACGCGTCGAGCGCCTGGTCCAGTGAATGGCAGACCGTCGGTATGCCCTTTGACTCTTCTGGCGACAATTCGTAGAGATCCTTGTCCATTGCCTCGCCTGGATGAGTCTTGTTCAGGATGCCATCGATGCCGGCCATCATCATGGCGGTAAAACCGAGATACGGGTTGGCAGACGGGTCTGGGAAACGCACCTCGATGCGTCGCGCTTTAGGGCTGAATACCCATGGGATACGCACAGACGCCGAGCGATTACGTGAGGAGTAGGCGAGGAAAACCGGCGCCTCAAAGCCCGGGACCAGTCGCTTGTAGCTATTGGTGCCGGGATTGGTGAACGCATTGATGGCCTTGGCATGTTTGATGATGCCGCCAATGTAGTACAACGCGATATCCGACAAACCGCCGTAACCATCGCCAGCAAAAAGATTCTTGCCGTCCTTAGCGAGCGACTGGTGAACGTGCATGCCGCTGCCGTTGTCGCCGACCAGGGGTTTGGGCATGAAGGTCGCAGTCTTGCCGTAACCGTGCGCGACGTTGTGCACCACATATTTCAGAATTTGCGTGGCGTCAGCGCGTTTAACGAGAGTGTCGAACCGGGTGCCGATTTCGCACTGGCCGGCCGTCGCTACTTCGTGATGGTGCACTTCGACCGGCACACCCATCTGCTCAAGGACCAGACACATGGTTGAGCGAATGTCCTGCAAAGAATCGATTGGGGGCACCGGGAAATAGCCGCCCTTGACGCCAGGACGATGGCCAATGTTGCCGTCGTCGAACACTTTGGCCGAATTCCATGAACTCTCGTCGGAATCGACGTGAAAGAAGGAACCCTTCATTTCCACGCCCCAGCGGACATCGTCGAAGATGAAAAATTCGGGTTCCGGACCGAAATACGCCGTGTCGCCGACGCCCGATGCTTTGAGATAGGCTTCAGCACGCTTGGCAACTGAGCGCGGGCATCGGATATAGCCTTCGCCGGTTGCGGGTTCGACAACATCACAACGGATATTGAGGGTCTTTTCCTCGAAGAAAGGATCCATGACAGCAGTGGAAGGGTCCGGCATGAGTATCATGTCGGACTCGTTGATGCCCTTCCAACCGGCAATGGACGAACCATCGAACATTTTGCCGTCTTCGAAGAACTCATCGTTACATTCGCGCGCCGGCACGGTGAGGTGCTGTTCTTTACCCTTGGTATCCGTAAATCGGATATCGACGAATTTCACTTCTTCGTCCTTGATCGTTTTTAGAATGCTCTCGACTGACATGGGGTATTCCTCCAACCGTCCACTTTCAGAAATTAATGTTAGATATCGATTAAAGATTCGCTGCAGAAAGCATGCTCGATCATGGAACAGGGACTCGGCCTGCGGTCCGCGCGCCAAATGCGAGCACAATATATGCCAATGCTAAGCCACT
>JANOXY010000460.1:0-1735 GCA_031418675.1 Pseudomonadota bacterium | reverse complement strand
CTTTGTGCAAACGCCACAGCAAGGGCACACGATGATTGGCGCGATGCCACAGATAGTCGAACAGGTCGAGTACGACGATGGACAGCGCAAATTCGGTCCACCCGAATACACCCAGCCAGCGGCACAGGCCCCAGCCCTGTTCTTCGACGTAAACCACCCAGGTCAGAAAAGGCACGTAGGCAAAAACACGAATCAGCACGGTATTGAGTACGGCGATACCCGCATGAAAGCCCAATCGTCGCCAACGCATGCCCCGCCACGGTCGGGCTGGCGCGAGTGTCTCAATCATTAGGAACAGGCACAGACCCGCCACGAACACCAGCAGCCTGCCGGTGTCGAGGTTCAGCTCCACGCCGGGCCGGCGGAAAGCTCGGGATCGCAGCCGTTGCGATTGAGCCTTGGGTGTTGGAGCGCTCGCGCGCTTGTATCACCGCTCATAGCGCGCCTCGACTGCGAGTCCATCCGTACTGGCATTCGAGTCCCAAGGCTCGCACCCCCGCGATAGCTCATCAGGCTGCGCGCGACACCTTGGACAGTTCGACCAGGTCGGCCATGCTGATGGTGCCGATCACGTTCTGATCATCGTCCATCAGCTCATACAACACGCCGGTGCCGCGAATGCTGAAGGCGATGATGACATCCTGGTCACCACCGCCTTCACGGTGGGGATCGGTGCTCGGCGGACTGGAGGTCATGCTGCCAACCGGACGGATCTCTTTAATCTCGCCGTTAGGGTGGTAGAGCCGATGTTCGCCCTGCACGACAAAGGTGTTGTTGTGTGCCAGATGACGATGCAGAACGATTTTTTCGTTTGCTGCAAACTTGAACAGCACATCAGCGATGCCGTTTTTTTCATCCACGTCCAGGATGTGGAAGTGCAGATGCTGGAAGTCGCCCAGCCGTTGCCAGTTGATGTTGCGGTCGTCGAAGGCGTAGGTCGTCATGGCAGGTCCTGATGACTGAGGGATAAGGTGCTGTTCGGCATGGTGGTCGAGCACAAAGCGCTTGGCAAGGGTGAGGCCCAAGCTTGACTGAACAGTTCCATCGTTGCGATTCAGACGCGCCGGCTGGTGTCCTGCTGCGAAGCGACGTTGTCCTTGCGGTGTAGGCCATCTAACTTGATGGATAGCGGTAAATTTGTCCCCCTAATCGCCTGGCCACTCCTTGCGCCGCCTGATGCATGGGCCTAGCCTGTCCGGAGTTATAACGGAAGCGTGGTCATGCAGGTGAAGCAATTTCTGTCCCAACACCCGAACGCACGGCACGCCCAGCCACGATGAGCGACTTCGATTCCTACGCTAACCGTTACGAACATCTGCGCATGGAACGCCGCGATGGCATTCTGCAGGTGAGTTTGCATAGCGCGGGTGAGACCTTGCGCTGGGGCGGTGGGCCCCATCACGAATTGGGCGCGGCGTTTCGCGATATCGGCGCCGATCGCGATAACCGCGTTGTCATTCTGACCGGCACCGGGCAAGCGTTTATCGAACTGGTCGATGAAGGCAACGTCGGTCAACGCTTGCCAGCGACCCAGATGTCGCCACGGGTCTGGGATCGCATTACCTGGGACGCCAAACAACTGCTGAGCAATCTGCTCGACATCGACGTGCCGATGATCGCGGCGGTCAATGGACCGGTCACCATCCACGCCGAGCTGGCGGTGTTATGCGACATCGTGTTGGCTGCCGATCACGCACTGTTTCAGGACGCTCCGCATTTTCCCAACGGCCTGGTG
>JANOXY010000459.1:0-5382 GCA_031418675.1 Pseudomonadota bacterium | reverse complement strand
CCCACTTCTTCGATAAAGGGACGCGCAGGCCGGGGCAGACCATAGGGCTCGCCGGCCAGTGCACCGGCGGTGACATCGAGCAGGGCCGCACTGTCACGCACACTCAAGGACACACAATGAATGGTCGCGCCGCCATACCAGAAATCAACCAGGGCCGGCGCCAGGGAAATACGGCCACGCGCCGGTTTTAAACCGAACAAGCCGCAGTTCGCCGCGGGTACGCGTATCGATCCACCACCGTCCGAGGCATCGGCCATGGGCAGCACACGCGCCGCCACCGCCGCTGCCGAGCCACCACTGGAACCACCGGGCGTGCGCTCCAGATGCCAGGGGCTACGGGTCACACCATGCAGGGACGATTCGGTATTCAGCGCCCAGCCCTGTTCAGGCGAAGTGCTCTTGGCAAAAGGAATCATGCCGGCCGCTTTCATGCGTTCCATCAGCAAGGCATCAGCCGGCGCGATCACATCTTTTAAATAGGGCGAACTATTGGTGAAGGGTTGGCCACCCCACATGCTGGCCAGTTCTTTCACCAACCATGGCACGCCCATCAGCGGGCCACGGGGCAGCTTGGGATCATCAGCCGCCGCACGGGCCACGTCGTACGCGCGGTGAGCGAGAAAATTCAGGGCAGGATTGACGGCCTCTGCGCGTGTGATGGCTTCGTCCAATACCTCGCGTGGGGACAGCTGCCCACTGCGTACCAATTCAGCCAGGCCCACGCCGTCGTACTGATCATATTCTGGCAAGGCCACGGTTTATCTCCGGCGGTGATGGTCGGTGCAGTATGGGCGCTTGCGCTGCCGATAGAGACCTTCGAATGGGGAAACTTGATGGTGTGTGTTATTGCATCCTAGTGCGGCGTGTTCACTGACCCGCCATCCAATTACCGTGAAAACCAAAGGGCACGCGCGTCTCCAGGTGCGCGATGGCGAGCGGGCCGGCGCTCAACTGCTCGGCATCCAACACCAGCAGATCGCTGCGTGCTTGCGCACCCCGATAAACCACCGCCAAAAGATAGCCCTGCCCCTGCGGTGCATCGGCTGCAAGCGGCACAAAGATCGGCTCGGATACAAAGTCGCCCTGTGGCACGCGGAAGCTGGTTTTGATGTTGAGGTCGAAGTCGTAACGCGCGATCTCGTCAAACATCGCGGCACGGCCCTGCTCGCTGGCGGTGGTGGCAAAAAACCCGTAACGATGGCGCAGGCCCGCAAATCGTTCATCGAGCCGAGGATATTCCGCGGCCTGATCATCCAGCCGCTCCATGGTGTAGCTGCGGGTGTTGCCCTGCAGCGGCAAACGCCAACGTTCCAGGCGCGCCACCGCTTTGGCCGGATCGGGCGCACTGCCATCGGCGGTGGGGAAGCCCGGCCCTGCGTCATAACGCAGCATGTCAGCGGTCAAGGTCGTGCCGTCATCGTAAGCATTCAGCGGATGGAACACGCAGCAGGCCTCACCTTCGACCCACACGATGTCCTGCGCATCACCCGTGCGGGGCATACAACCCAGCAGCGATGGCAGTTGCGGCTCCCACGCCAGCAGCGGGCCACCTGTGCGTGCGCGCGCGGGTGAAATGGTGAGGGGAAAGATCGGGAACACGATGTAGCGCTCGGTGACGATGAAGTCATGCACCATGCAGGCGTAGGGTGCGTCGAATTCAATGCTGCGTGTGAGCACACCGCCGGCGTCGATGTGATAGTAGGCCATGCGTTTGGAGCCGGCACCGTCTAGCCCATAACCAAAGGCATGCAGGGCACCGCTCTGGGCATCAATTTTTGGATGCGCGCTGAATGGCCCAGACACCCCACCGCCAAAATCAAACAGACCGCGTGAAGCGAGTGTCAGCGCATCGAGTTCAAAGGGTGGGCTGAATTCTTCCAGCGCGAGCAGCCGCCCGCCGTGCCAGATGACATTGGTATTGGCGACGTTATAGGACGTGCCGCGCACCGTCGGATCGCTGGTGGCAGGATTGCCGAAGGTGCCGTACAGCGCCCGCCCGGCGCTGCGTTCGCGTTCGAATTTTTCAGTACGCACCCAGCGATTGCGGTAACTGACGCGGCCGTCTTCAATGTGGAAGGCGTGCACCATGCCGTCACCGGAAAACATATGGTACTGATCGCGCGGTGGGAACAGCGGATTGGGGCCATTGCGCAGCAACGTGCCGTATAAATCACGCGGCAGTTCACCCTCGATGATCAGATCGGGGGCGTCACACTCCAGCCGTAGTGGTGCGAAGTTGCCACGCAGGAAACGTTGATCCGGAAAGGCGTGGCTCATGATGGTCTCCGTGTGAGTGGCGCAATTTGCGCACATGGCAATGAAGAATTTTGAGCGTGATCGCGTCGCTCAATCCCACACCATGCGCTCATTGAATACAAAATGCTGGCGCGCACCGGGGCTGAGCACCAACCACTGACCGTTGTCCAATACCCATTGCGTCACTTCCAGCTGGCTATAACGTTGAACTTGGCCGGACTGCGGCGGGCTCGCCAATTCCGGACCCAGCAAGCGTTGTGCAACAGCGGCGGCGAGGTTTTCCTGAAACGACAAGGTGACTTTGGCCAGCCCACCCTCGGTCAGCACACTGCGCCCGTCAATGGCAACCAACTCCCAGCCCGCCGCATCGATCTCCATCTGCCGCACGTAGTTCTCAAACGGCACGATGGCAGCAAAGCGCGGGCCACGCAGCGCATAAGTGGTCTGCCAGTCGTGGGCCTTCTCGGCTTCATAGTAGGCAACGATGGTTTGGCTCAGGCTGGCATCTCCGAGTTCGTCCAGGCCGCCCACCGCGAGAGTCTCAGCGGCTTGGAGCGCACTGCTCCACGACACGATCAGCCACACCGCGATCCTTGCCGCACGCCGCATGATGCCCTTGTCCTTGCCTGTCACCGCACGCTTCCTCTTGCTCTATTTGCACTTGGCCGCCATGGTAGCCAGGCACCTCGTTGCTGTCCTGCACAGCTCAATCGTGGCGCAAGCTCGCTGCCAACTCGTAGGATCGCAGACGCGCAGTGTGGTCGAAGATTTGCCCCGTCAACATCACCTCATCGGCTTCGGTAGCGGCGATGAACTCGTGCAGCCTGGCGCGTGCCGTGTCAGGGCCGCCAACAATCGCATAATGCAGCATGCGATCAACCCCGGCCTTTTCCGCCGCTGTCCAGTAGCCGTCCATGCTGTCCCGCGGGGCCTGCACCTTACCCGGTGCACCGCGGAACAAATTGGTGAACTGCTGCTGGACGGAGGTAAACAGACGCCAAGCTTCGGCGTCGGTATCGGCCATCACGCAGTTGACGCCCAGCATCACATAGGGTGCGGCCAAACGCGGTGACGGCTGGAAGTGGCGACGATAAATGTTGAGCGCGTCGAACAACATCTCCGGCGCGAAGTGGGATGCAAATGCATAGGGCAAGCCGAGACTCGCCGCGAGCTGCGCGCCGAAGGTGCTTGAACCTAAAATCCACACCGGCACCCGCAGCCCACAACCCGGTACGGCCTGAATCGCCTGGCGCGGCTGCGCGGGCTCAAACAGCGCGAGTAACTCAGCCACGTCCTGTGGAAATCGTTCGGCTGCGCTCATTGCATCGCGACGCATGGCACGGGCCGTAATGCCATCACTGCCCGGTGCACGGCCCACCGCCAGATCGATGCGGCCCGCGTGAAGCGATTCGAGGGTACCGAACTGCTCGGCGATCACCAGCGGCGAATGATTGGGCAGCATCACACCACCGGCACCCACACGAATACGCTGCGTGCCGCTCGCGATGTGACCTATCACCACCGACGTTGCGGCGCTCGCGATACCCACCATGTTGTGATGTTCGGCCAACCAGTATCGTTGATAGCCCCAGGCTTCAGCGTGTCGCGCGAGATCGAGACTGTTGCGAAACGCATCCGCCGCCGTCGTGTCGACCACCACCGGACAAAGATCGAGGACCGAAAATGGAATCATGGGTGAGCCTGCTGTGACGGCCGCACAAAGCAGGCCGCGCTGAATCCGACCACCGCGCCAAACATGACGTAATACGCGGCGGCATAGGGATCGCCGGTGGTATGGGTCAACCACGCGACGATAGTTTGGGCAAAGCCACCGAACAACATCACCGCCAGGTTATAGGCCAGTGACAAACCAGTGGAGCGCACGCCCGCCGGGAACTGCTCGGCGACCGCGGTGGCAACCGCACCGAAATAAAATGCAAACAGGGCGCAGACCGTCACTTGCAAGAGCATGAGATTGCCGAAGTTCGGCGTGGTGTGCACACGATGAAAGAGTGGCAATACCACCACCAGCATCGCTGCCGAGCCGATCATGAGCAAGGGTCGCAAGGCAAAACGATCGGCCAGCCAGCCCGCGATCGGTGTCAGTACCAACAGCGTAAGCAGCGCTGTCACCTGCACTTCGAATGCTTGCCCCGAGGGGATGCCGAGCTGGTGCTGGGCGAAAGTCGGCATCGCGATGAGGATGACGTAATAGGTGATAGTGCCGCAGATCACCAGACCAAACGTCACCAGTACGCCGCGCAGGTTCTGGTGCAGCATGGTCAGCAGTGGCAGTGGCACGAGCTGGGATTTCTGATGGTCAAGGAAAGCATCGCTTTCTTCGAGATGACGCGCGATGTAAACCCCGACCGGTGCGATCAGCAGGCCCACGGCAAATGGCAGCCGCCAGCCCCAGTCATGGGTCTGTTCGGGGCTCAGCATCACACTGAGAAACATGCCGGCGCTGGCGCCGCCCAGCGCCGCCAGCACCTGACCGATCTGCGTCATCGAACCATACAGGCCGCGCCGACCGGGTGGTGCAACTTCAACCAGGAAAGACGTCGCAATGGCGTACTGACCACCGGTGGCAAAACCTTGCAACAAACGCGCAAATACGATCAGCGCCGGAGCGCCATAACCGATGCTGCTATAGGTCGGCGCAAACGCGATGGTCAACAACGAAACTGTCATCAGCGCAATGATCGCCTGCATCGCAGCCTTGCGGCCCTTGCGATCGGCATACACGCCCATGACGAGGCCACCGATGGGGCGCATGACAAAGCCCACGCCGAACACCGCCGTGGTTTTCAACAGACTGATGTAGGGATCGTCGCCGGGGAAGAACAAGTCGGCGATGATGACCGTCAACATGCCGAAGACCACGAAGTCGTACCACTCGAGCGCATTGCCGAGCACGGCGGCGGCCACTTGTTTTTCGCGTGAGGCGGGCATGGAAGACCTTCATATCGAACGGACGGCGCAGGTTACTTGATACGCTGATGGGCGACAACGTAACGGCGTCGAAACTGTAGGTGCGAATTAATTAGCACAATTTTTGTCGCGCCCGGGGATTTTATTTTCGAATTAATTCGCACCAAAAAGGCGGGCGTGGCTCGCGCTTGTCGT
>JANOXY010000458.1:0-2210 GCA_031418675.1 Pseudomonadota bacterium | reverse complement strand
CGCTGGCGCGGCGGCTGCCGTGCTGCATAACTGTACCGCGGATGTCGTAGCTGTACTGATAACCGACTTCCATGTCGCCTTTGTCAGCGAGCAGGTGATCCAGCCGCATACCGGCCGGCGCGCGTCGCGGTGTGAGTGACGGTAATGACGTGGTGATGCCCTCGTCCTTGTGTGCCAAGACGCCGGCCAGGGCCGGCGCTGACAGATCAACCGCGAGCGTGGCGTACACCACGTAGGAATCAACATCGGCAAAGCCGTCTTCGCCACCGCCACCAAGCTTGAGTCCTCCCGCATGCACGGAATAGTCGGCACCGATTTCAAATTTGGTGCCCTTGCTGAATTGCCGCGCGATGGCGAGTTCACCGCCGATACTGCCAAAACCCGACAAACGCGCATCACTGGTGAAGTGGCGGCGGCTCAGTTTGCTGAAATCCAGCGGCCGTGGCGCACCGGGAAAGATCGGTCCCGGCACGGCTGGATAGGCCTGATTGAAAAAGAAGTAGGGCGCATAAAAGCTTGCACGCGACTGCGAGTAATAACGCGTGCCCGGCACCAGCATCCAACCGCCGCCCAAGGGCTGGTGCCAGGACAAATTTACAGTGTGAGCGTTGATGCCCCAGTCGTCGTGAAAGAAGCGATAGTCGGCGTGCAGGGCGGCGTCCAGTGGTGGGACGTAATCAACGTAACGCAGGTTCCAGTTCCATTGATTGCGTGCCGACGGACGTTGTTCGAGGACACCACGCAGTTGCACGGTGCGCAGACCATCGACATCAGGCAACTGATTGGGATCATCAAACGCAAGTATCGTCGCCTTGTAAGGGTTCTCCAGGTAACCGCTGCTGCGGGTATAACCCATACCCGCTTCGAGCAGTGAGTTTTTGTTAATGATCTGGGTGACACTCAAGGTCGCGCCGAGATCGTGACGTTGACCAAACAAAGTCTGCTGACCGCGGCTCTCGCGGATGTGGTCTTCAAACTGGCCCCAGTCGGCGGCGGCGTTGGCGTCGATGGCGGCGTTGATATTGCTGACGGTATAGCTGGCGCCCCAACCGAGGGTCGTGCGCTTGGTGTTGAAATCGAAGGTGCCGCCGAGGTTCATAAAGCCCGAATGGTAATCAGGCTCTTCGGACACGCCACCACCGACACCGAAAGACGCACGATCCCAGCCGTAGTCGAGACGACCATCAACCTGGCGACGGGTTTCGGCCGACGCTGAAGACATCAGATGCACCAGGCGCGGATCGCGCGTGGTTTTGAACTTCTTGGCGTCGAAAGAATTGCCGTCAACGGTCACGGGGCGCTGCTGAGCGTCACTCAGATAAGCCGATGGTGCCGAAGCGCCTGACATGAGTTGCTCGGAAATCGCCGCCAGCGGCACACTCAAGACCGGCGTCGCGCCGGACCAGGTGTCCTGGGTGTAATTGAGTGCAAAGGTCCAGCGGTCGGCGAGGGTGTTACGCACCGCAAGTGCGAGGCTGTTCACTTCTATGGGGCGTAGGTTCAGAGATTTGTAGGTGCGGCCTTCGAGATCCCGTTCACCTTCGGCGTAGTGGTGATAGTCGAGGGTTGTTTCATTGCCTTCGGCCCGTGCTGTCGGCACAGCCGTTAGTCCGGGCAAAGCCAGAGCGGCGGCTGTGAGCGCGCGCAGCGCACGATGCTCAGGTGCAGCCACAGCCACCGCCCGAAGCTGCTCCACCGCCCGAAGCTGCTTCGCGACTCAATTCAAGATGGGCCTTCATGGCCGCCTGACCAGCATTGGTGGTCAGCGCCATATGGGGTTTGGCGAGGTTGCCCCGTTCCCAGGGATGCAGGGGTGCGCAAGCACTGAGCATGAGTAGACACAGCAAGATCAACGCCGCGCTGAAATAGGATTCTTTAAGCATGCGATCTCCGCACGTTTTCGAAGGTCAGCCCTTGCTTAAGGTGTAGCGACCGGTTCCGCGACCAGAGCCGCCGTCAGTTCGCGTAACACGTTCACGTCGCCGGCTCGGAATCCATGGTGGATATATCGCACCTTGCCAGCGCGATCGATCAGATAGCTCGATGGCATGGCCTCCACGTGAAAACTCGCTGCGCACTCTTGATTTGAGCCTTGCACAACTTTGAAGCTGGCGGGATGCGTGGCGAGAAAATTTTGTGCGTCGGCCGCTTCTTCGTCGAGATTGATGGCCAATACTGCCAAGCCGTGATCGGCAAACTCACTTTGCAAC
>JANOXY010000457.1:0-2395 GCA_031418675.1 Pseudomonadota bacterium | reverse complement strand
CGGCCACGATAGCCGTCCTCGAAAATACCCCGCGTAAAGGGGTAATCTCCCGGCGCGGAAACATCGGGCTGGCGGCGCATGGCGGCAGTCGCTACCCGTGGGATCTCGATGCCTGAGGGTGTGTTGCGTCGTCCGGCCGTGGCGTCGGGCAGCTCATTGGGTGTCTGGCTCATGGTTTTGACCTGATATTGCGAAGGCGGCGAGCACTCAGCCGGCCGGGGCCAGGATACTTCCATAGCGGGGGTAGGTATTCAAGCCGCGACTATGGGTGCCCGACAAAGCGCTGACAAGCTGATGGTGATCAAGCCCGCGCAGTGGCGCTGGCGCACTTTGGAGACAGGGTCTGGCCGTCGCACACGGCCTCAGTAACTAGACGGTCGGCGCCCGGCAGGTCGACCTCGCCGCCCCGCCCACCGGCCATGGCCGGAGCGGGTCATGCGGATTTTCCAAGAACCAGACACGCGCTGGCAGCCTGACACAGCGGCGTGGGAGCCCCAATGCACGAGCGGAAAGATATCAAGGCGCTGATGCTCGGTGCCATCGGCGTGGTTTACGGCGACATCGGCACCAGTCCTCTGTACGCGCTGAAGGAGACCTTGAGTGGCGCCCACGCTCTGGGTCTCGACGCGCCCCGCGTGCTCGGCGTGTTGTCGCTGTTTTTCTGGGCAATCATGATGCTGGTCACCCTCAAGTACGTGATCATCATCATGCGCGCCGACAATCGCGGCGAAGGTGGCAGTCTCGCCTTGCTCGCACTGATCGGTGACGCGCTCAAAAATTCCAAGCGCCGGGTATGGATAGTCGGCGTACTCGGCATTTTCGCTGCCGCGCTGTTTTACGGCGACAGCATGATCACGCCCGCCATTTCGGTGCTGAGCGCGGTTGAGGGCATGACCATCATTGCGCCCCATTTGGGGCCAGCCGTGATCCCGACCACGGCTGCGATCCTGACTGGACTGTTCTGGATCCAGAAACGTGGCACCGGCACGGTCGGGCTGTGGTTTGGGCCGGTGATGTGCATTTGGTTTATCACCATCGCGCTGCTCGGCATTCGCCAGATTTTCGACAATCCCGGCGTGCTGCTCGCCATCAATCCGCTCTACGCCATCGAGCTTATCGTCGCCCATCCCCGTGAGACTTTCCTGGGCTTGGGCGCAGTGGTGCTGGCCGTGACCGGCGGCGAAGCGCTGTATACCGACATGGGCCATTTTGGTTCCAGACCGGTACGTCTGACCTGGTTCAGTTTTGTGCTGCCTGCCTTGCTGCTCAATTATTTTGGCCAGGGCGCGCTCCTGCTGGCCCACCCGGAAGCACTGGAGAATCCGTTTTTTCTTCTCGCTCCCGAGTGGCTGCAGGCACCGCTGGTGGTACTTGCCACCCTCGCTGCGGTGATCGCATCCCAAGCGGTCATTTCGGGGGCCTTTTCAGTGGCACGGCAAGCCATCCAGCTCGGTTATCTGCCGCGCATGGAGATCGTGCATACCTCGGGTAACGAACAGGGTCAGATCTATATCCCGTTCACCAACTGGACGCTCTATCTGGCGGTCATGGCCTTGGTCGTTGGCTTCAAATCTTCCAGCAACCTGGCGGCTGCTTACGGTATCGCGGTCACGGGCACCATGCTTATCGACACCATCCTCATCACTTTTGTGATGGTCTTGATCTGGAAGTGGCCAGCGTGGCGCATCATCTCGCTCTGCGGGTTTTTATTGGCCGTGGATTTCTGTTTTCTGGCGTCCAATTCGCTCAAGATTCTGCAAGGCGGCTGGTTCCCGGTGGTGGTGGGATTGGTGTCGTTCACCGTGCTCACCACCTGGAAGCGCGGTCGCGCGCTGGTGTTCGACAAGATGGTGGAACAAAGTGTGCCGCTGGACGCGTTGCTGATGTCGGTCAACGAGATTCACCGGGTGCAAGGCGTGGCGGTATTCATGACCGGCAGTCGTCACGGTGCTCCGACCGCCCTGTTGCACAATCTCAAGCACAACAAGATTCTTCACGAGCGCATATTTTTAGTCACCATCGTGACCACCGACACCCCCTATGTGACCCGTGAAGAACGGGTTGAATACGAAATACTCGGTCACGGTTTCTACCGGGTGATCGTGAACTTCGGCTTCATGGAACACCCCGATCTGCCGGAAGCACTCGCTGAGCTCAAACAATACGGCCATCACTTGAAGATGATGGAAACCACGTTTTATCTCTCGCGCGAAGTGATCGTGCCGACCTTAAAACACGGCATGGCCTTATGGCGCGAACGGTTGTTTGCAGTCATGAGCAAAAACGCGATGTCTGCTTCGGAGTTTTTTCGCATTCCTACTGACCGGGTCGTGGAGATCGGGACTCAACTCGAGATCTGAAGGATGGGGTGTCGCCCTGTAGGTCCTGTAGATCC
>JANOXY010000456.1:0-2919 GCA_031418675.1 Pseudomonadota bacterium | reverse complement strand
GATGGCGAAATCGTTCTGCAGACCTTTCCGCGCTTGTTGGGTTATGTCTTCAACCCAATCAGCATCTGGTATTGCTACGACCGTGCCGGTGTCCTGCGTGCCGTGATTTGTGAGGTCAGCAATACTTTTGGTGAGCGACATGATTATGTGCTCGGCCCCGCAGACCATGCAGCCATTACTGCTCAGACCTGGCTGCGCGCCAACAAACAATTGCATGTCTCGCCGTTTTGCGAAGTACGCGGCCATTACCGCTTTCGTTTTGATCAGCAAGCCGCCCGCTGCAGCGCCCAGATCGACTACTACGACGGTGCGAACGATAACGAACGACTGATCGTGACAAACATCACTGGCACCAGCGAGGCACTCAACGCAGCTGCGACACTGCGCGCCTTCTGTACTTACCCCTTGTTTACCTTGGGCGTGGTGGCACGCATCCACTGGCAGGCCTTCAAGCTGTGGCGCAAACGTGTGCCTTGGTTTCGCAAACCGGCGCCTCCTACTTTAGAAATCTCTCCTTGAGCAAATCATCCATGGCTAGCGACGATTCCAGCAGAACCTATGCACTCAACCCGTCCCCCACCTGGGGGCGAGCTTTTATGTCCGTGCTGGAGCGGCTCGACCACGGCGAGTTGAACTTCACGGCACCCGACGGCACACGCACCTGCTTTCGTGGCAGCCGGCCCGGCCCGCAGGCGGATCTGGAAATCAGCGACTGGGGGGTGGCCGGACGCATGCTGCGTGCCGCCGATGTTGGTATGGCCGAGTGTTATCGCGATGGGCGCCTGCAGACCTCCGATCTCGCGGCGCTGCTGTTGTTATGCGCCGCCAACGAGTCCGCGCTGGCACAACGTTTTTACGCCCAACCCCTGGTCGCGCTATATCTGCGCCTGAAACATTTATGGCGCACCAATACGCGCGCCCAGGCCAGAAAAAACATCGCCGCCCATTACGATCTGTCGAATGATTTTTATGGCCTGTGGCTGGATCCGACCATGACCTATTCCAGCGCCTGTTTTGACGGCGACGACACACGCTCGCTGGAGAGTGCCCAGCACGCCAAGTACGAACGTATGCTGACCATGGTGGGCGCCGAGGAAGGTCAGCATGTTCTCGAAATCGGCTGCGGTTGGGGTGGCTTCGCCGAATACGCGGTGCGCACCCGCAAAGTGCGCGTAACGGGTATCACACTGTCACCCGCACAACTCGAATACGCCCGTCAACGTATGGTCGATGCCGGCCTGACCGCCGAGGTAGACCTGCAACTCATCGATTACCGCGATCTGGGTGGGCGCTACGATCATATTGTCTCGGTGGAGATGTTCGAGTCAGTAGGTGAGCGTTATTGGCAAACTTTTTTTGATGTCCTGCAAGCACGCCTCAAACCCGGCGGACGCGCAGCCGTGCAGGCCATCACCATCGATGCCACGGTGTTCGAGCGCTATCGGCGCAGCAGCGATTTTATCCGCGAGTATATTTTTCCCGGTGGCATGCTGGCACCGCAGTCGCGCATGATTGCCGATGCCGCACGCAGTGGCCTCGCACTGACCAGCAGCGCGCGCTTCGGCCATGATTACGCCACCACACTCAACCTGTGGCGCGAGCGGGTGCAGGCCGCAGCCGGCCAGATCCGCGCGCTCGGTTTTGACGAACGTTTCATGCGTCTGTGGCAGTTTTATCTGTGTTATTGCGAAGCAGGTTTTCGCTGCGATCGTACCGATGTGGCGCAGCTCGCGTTCAGCCATGCACCCTGAAACGCTACAGCGCTGGTTATTGGGCGCCGCCTTGCTGATCTGCGCTGGTTTTGGCCTGGCGGCCACAGCCAGCGAACTGCCGGCTGCGGTGCGCGCCGATGCGCCAGAGCTGCAACTGCATGGCAGCGCGGTCATGCGTCGTTTTGGCTTCAAGATTTATACCGCGCGCCTGTGGACCGGCCACGACGGTTATCGCGCCGATGCCCCCTATGCACTCGATCTCGAATATGCCATGGCCATCGACGGCGCGGATCTGGTCACGACCAGCGTCAAGGAGATGCGCGGCCTGGGTTATGTTGATGAATCGTTGCTGACACGCTGGGCGCAAGCGATGACCGCGGCATTCCCCGATGTTCGCAAGGGTGATCGCCTGATAGGCCTGGCCCGCCCCGGTGTTGAAGCACGTTTTTATTCGGCGCAAACCTTCCTCGCCAGCATCGGCGACCCGGCCTTTGTCGATGCCTTTTTTGGCATCTGGTTGAATGCCGCCACCAGCGCGCCTGAAGCCCGTACCAAACTGCTGAACGCAGGCACATCCGCCTGGTGAAGGCGCTGCACGGCGCACGACTTTATGCTTACGGCGCACTGGCCGCGCCGCTTGCCATGCTCAGTCTGCCGGTGTACGTGCATATCCCGAAGTTCTACGCCGAACAATTCGGGCTGGCCCTGGGCATGCAAGGCGCGCTGTTGCTGGCGGCGCGCGCCTTAGACGGCGTTCAAGATCCGGCCCTGGGTTATCTCAGCGATTATGCCCAGGCGCGTGGTTTTGATCGCCGCACCTGGGTGGTCGCGGGCGCGCCTTTGCTGGCTGCCGCCAGCTACGGTTTGTTTGCGCCACCGGCGGCGATGCTGCCCTACATCGCGTGGTGGTTCCTGGCCATGTTGATGCTGGTCTATGGCGCGCTGGCGCTGATGCAGATCAGCTATCACGCCTACGGTGCAGAGCTGTCCACCGATGCCACGCAGCGCACTCGCATCACGGCCATCCGCGAAGGATTGGGACTGGTCGGGGTCTTGGCCGGCGCCATACTGCCGCAGTTATGCGCCTCGGCCTGGGGACCACGGGCCGGTTATGCCGCGTTTGCCCTAGGTGTGGCTGCGCTGCTGTTAATCGCCACCGGTGTGAGTGTGCGTTATGCGCCGCCGCCTGCGGCGCCACCCGCAGTCA
>JANOXY010000455.1:0-1989 GCA_031418675.1 Pseudomonadota bacterium | reverse complement strand
AGGTGGTGCCGACCTGGAACTACGCGGTACTGCACGTGCATGGCCAACTGCGCGCGATCGACGATGCCAAGTGGGTGAGGGCGTTGGTGGACACACTGACTGCTCAACACGAGGCTGCTCGTCCGCTGCCGTGGCAGCTCGATGATGCGCCGCCGGCCTACGCCGAGCGCATGCTGCGCGGGGTGGTCGGTATAGAGCTGCAGGTTGGACGCGTGGTGGGCAAATTCAAACTCAGTCAGAACCGTGAAGCGGCTGATCAAGCCGGCGTGCAGCAGGCGTTAGCCGCAACTGCGCTCGGCGAATTCATGGCGATGTCCGGCACCCCACCCGACGCGACGTGAATAAACTGCGGTTATAGCGTTGGCTCACCGCCGGGTGCAGGTGCCATGCAACGGGCCGTCCTGCCACCCCAGGCAGTGGGTGGCCCCGGGTTTCCCTCGCGCGCGGTTGCTGAGGCGTTTGCAGAATGCATAAAAGTGAAAGAATCCCAGCACCAGGCGACGTTGGGCAGCGGTGGGTGGCGCCGTGGCGCAAATGAGTTTGTCGTCCTGCTGGCCGGCATCGATGAATAGCACCGTCGCGTACACTATAATCTGCAGCCGTTGTCCAACCGATAATCGTGGGCCCAGCACCACTGCATCGAAGGCGTCACCATCGGGCGCCGCTAGCGTGGGCACGCAACCGTAATTAAACGGACAAGGCAGGGGCGAGAGGAACTCAACAGCGCCTCGCACGTCGCGCTTGGCGAAATTGCCGCGCGGGGTTTCGATCAGGACTTCGACCGTGGGTGGTTCAATGGAAGGTGGCAGCGGGTCGGTCATGGATTCATTCTATCGGCAGCGTGCTGTGGTGGTATGTGCTGCGCGCATACCGTCATTGTGCCACGCGCGGACAGCAGCGCTAGCCGGGCAAAGGCACGCGCATCAGACTGTGAACTTTTGCGTCGGGACTTCAGGAACGCGACATGGTTCGTGGGCGGGGCCGGCGCCTTTGAGTAGGGTGGTTTCACCTCCGCGGTGCGAAGACAAGCTGGCCTCGCCCAACTGCAGCCCGAGCGAGACGCAACGAAACTGACCATGTCCGAAGCCCAGTCATACCAGCCGGCTAACCCCGGTGCATTGAAGATCGCCACTTTCCGTGGCGAGGTCCTGTCGCGTTTTCTGTATATCGCCACGGCGCTGTCGGTGTTTGTTTTGCCGGTGGACCTGATAATCGGTGTCGATACGTTGACCATCGCAGGTGCTGCTTTTTTTCTCGGCATCTGGATCCTGTGTTATTTGCACAATGTGCTGCACGTAGCGCGGGCGTTTTGCGCCAATGCCTTGGTCGCACTGAGCGTCGCCGTCACCTGGGCGGGCGTTTATTTCGGCAGCGAATTGCTCGACAACAAGCCTTGGCAGATGCTGGTGCCGATGATTGCCTTCCTGGTGATGGGAGCCCGCCGCGGGACTTATTGGTGTTGCGCACATCTTCTCGGTCTCGGGGTGGTGTTCTATTTGCGCAGGTATAGCTACGAACCGCAGTCGGTCGTGATGCTAATGCTCGCCTATCCGACACTGGCCTACGCGATGTACGTATTTACTCGATCCAACGAAGAGAATATCGGCACCATCAGCCGGCTGTCCCACACTGACTTCCTGACCAATACTTACAACCGTCAGCTGTTTGACGAGCTGTTTGTCAACATGTTCAATCGCGCGCGACGCGGCAACGACGCGCTCGCGGTCTATATGATAGATATCGATCATTTCAAAAAATACAACGACAACTACGGGCATATCGCGGGCGACCGTGCCCTAAAGCAGGTGGCTGAGGTCATTCGCGGTTCAGCGCGTCGCGCCAGTGATCTCGTGTTTCGCTACGGTGGTGAGGAATTCTGTGTGGTCTCTTCGGGTGTCAGCAGCAACGATGCACTGTTCACTGCCGAGTCGATTGTCGACGGTGTGCGCGACCTGAATACACCCCACACTGGCGGTGAGCGCGGTCATC
>JANOXY010000454.1:0-2585 GCA_031418675.1 Pseudomonadota bacterium | reverse complement strand
AGCTCATTACGCCTATCGACCGTGGTCAGTTGCACTACTGGTTCGCCGGCTGCCGCAATTTTGCACGCGGCCGGCCAGAGATGGACGACTTCATGCGCACCGCGCAGATTAAGGCCTTCACCGAAGATCAATTTGCCATGGAGCAGATGGCGCGCATGCAGCACGTTGATCGGCACGGTGATTTTGCCGAAATGCATATCCCGACCGATGCTGCGGGGCTCGCCATGCGACGGCAGTTGCTGGCCATGGTGGCGCGGGAAACGTCTTGACCACTCGGCACGTGACGACTGGTTTTTGCCGGCGTTAAGCCATAACCTCGATGTTGCGCCATGCATTCCATCGTGCCGCCGAGACGCCCAGGAGCTTGTTTCGATGTCGGAAAATCTGACGGCCGTTCGCGCGGCCAACCGCAGTGCCCTGTTTGGCGCGCTCGACGCGTTACACGACAAACTCATCGCCAGTAGTGAGGCCGATGAAGAACTCGGCACCCTGTCGCCAGCTTCGGTTGAGACCCTGGTTGCGAGTGGCGCTTTGCGCATGAAACTACCGCGGGTGCTGGGCGGCTTCGAGGCCGATCTCGTGACCCAGATGGAAGTGCTGGAGCGCCTCGCCATGATCAATCCGGCGGTCGCGTGGTGCGCGATGGTCGGCGCCACCAGCCTCGCCGTACCGGGTGCATTCCTGCCCGACGCCGGCATTGCGCGCATGTTTGCCGATGGTCGTATTCCGCGCGGTGCGATTGTGGTTACACCCACGGGCGTCGCTACACCGGTCGACGGCGGTTTTCGCTTGAGCGGGCGTTGGGCTTTTGCCAGTGGTGTGCGTCACGCGCAATGGTTGGTGGCGATTTGCCGCGTCGAGCGCAGCGCCGACGCGCCGCCAGAAATACACTTCATGGTGTTGCCCGTCAGTCAGTGCGAGATCCTCGACAACTGGCAGGTGCTTGGGCTGCGCGGCACCGGCAGCTGCGACGTCGTGGTCGACAATGTTTTTGTGGCCCCGGAGATGTCCTTTAGCGTCACCGATGCACCGCGGCGCGGCGGTGTTTTGTATCACATCGGCCTGCCGGGTTTTGTTGCCTACGAACATGCCGGCTTTGCCTTGGGCATCGCGCGGCGTGTGTTGGACGGGTTGGTGAGTCTGGTGCAAAACAAGAAGCGCGGTTATACCCCGGGCGGTCATCACATCGCCGAGCGTGGCAGCGTGCAACGCTTGATAGGTCACGCCGAGATGCGGCTGCGGGCTGCCCGCGCGCTCGCCGTCGAAGTGAACGAACAACTTTGGCAAACGGTGGTCGCGGGCCAGCCCATCTCAGCCGAGATGCAGTGCGCGGTGCGTAGCGCAGCGACTTATGTCACCGAGGTGTGCGTCGAGGTGGTGAGCGATGCCTTCCGTAATGCTGGCGCCGGTGCCATCTACGCCGGTCATTTCATGCAGCGCAGTGTGCGCGACATCAATGTCGCCGCTCAGCATTACATGGTCGCCGATACGGCTTATGAACAACTGGGTCGTGCACGACTCGGTTACACCGACATCAATCCTATGGGCTAGCGGCCTGCCGCACCTGATTCAAACGAGGGGAGAGAACATGGATCTATCAATGCTGGTTACCGGTGGCGGCATGCGTATCGCCGATCTTCTGACCATCGCACGTCAAGCGGAATCGGCCGGCTTCCACGGCATGTATATGGCCGAAGTCCATCGCAGTGGTTTTGTGCCCCTGACTGCCATCGCCAGTGTCACCCAGCGCATGCGTGTCGGGTCCTATGTGTTGAATGCCTATGGACGCAGCCCCTTGTTGACCGGCATGTCCGCCATCGACCTCAACGAATTCAGTGGTGGCCGCCTGGTGCTGGGCCTGGGCGGTGGCAATCGCATCATCAACGAAGAGTGGCAGGGCATACCCCACACCCGCGTGCTGACCAAGATGACGGAATACATCGAAATCATCCGGCGCATGGCGGCAACCCGGCTCGGTGGTCGCGTGGATTTTGATGGCGCCGTGCACAGCACCCACTGGTCACCGGTGATCGATCCTGGCGACAAGGTTTTCCCCATCGTCCTGGCGGCGGTATTTCCCAGCATGATGAAAGTTGCCGCACGCGTTGCCGACGGCATTGGTGGTGGCGCGACCCTGGGCGTTGATTACCTGCGCGACGTTTTGCGACCCCAGGCCGCGGCGGCGGCCGCTGCTGTAGGACGCGATCCCGCGACCCTGCGCTGGTCGGCGGTGGGTGTGCTCGCCATGCATGAAGATCGCGAAGTGGCGCGGGCCGCGGCGCGTTCGGCGCTGTGTCATTTTTATGCGCCGTTGCCCCACCCCTATTACGAACACACCATGCGCAAACAGGGTTTTGGCGCGGCTGCCGATGCGGCGCTCAAGCATATGCCGGCCGGGCAGTTGGCGGCGGCGATGGATGCTATTCCCGATGAGTGTCTCGACTGCATCACGATCGCCGGCACACCTGCCGAGTGCCGCGCACGCATCGCCGCCTATGGGCCGGTGCTGGACGAGCTGCTGTTATTGAACGTATTGCCAGCGCCCCAAGGCAATGTCGTGATGGGCTATCAGGGCTTGATGGGTT
>JANOXY010000453.1:0-7920 GCA_031418675.1 Pseudomonadota bacterium | reverse complement strand
ATGCGGTAATCGGCCAGTGCCTGCAATAGTCGCTCAGCGTCGAACTTGCCCGCATAGGCGGCGATGCTGACACCCAGCGCCAGAGGCGCCAGCGTGCCATGCCACAGGCCATGGCCCCAGGCCGGCGATGAAGGACACATGTAACGATCGCCCGGCCGCACGCCAGTGGCATAGAGTGCGGCGATGGCGACGGTCACAATCGCACGATGACGGTGTTTGACCGCCTCGGGCAGCTCGCGTGTGGTGCCCGAGGTATATTGAAACAGCGCCATATCATCGGGACTGCTGGCGAGTGGTGCCCGCACCGGGCAGTCGGCAACCTGCGTCAGCCAGTGATCGTCGGCGATCACCACCGTGGTGCCGGCCGCCGCCGCCAAGTCACGCTTTTCGGGTGCGAGCAACAATAGTGCGGGGTTGCAATCGGCCATACGCAAACGCAGACCATCGGGCCCGAACAGGGTAAACAACGGAACCGCGACCGCGCCGACCTTCATCGCACCAAACAGCGCCGCATAAAACGCCAGGCCAGGTTCCAGCATCATCGCCACACGATCACCGGGCTTGATGCCCAGTGTTAGCAAGTCGCTCGCAACCCGCCCGCTCCATTGTGAGAGCTCGGCAAAAGTGAGCACTTCGTCGCGGCCATCGGCGTGGGCAACCCGGATCGCGACATCGTCGTTCTCACCTTGCCCGACATGACGATCAACACATTCATGGGCGATGTTCAAACGCTCGCGTCCACCGTCGAACAATTCCCACAGCGCCTCTTTGGTGAAATAACGCTGCGCGTCCGCATAACGGGTGTAATCGGTCAGGCGCATCGCGTCAGCCTTCTGTGGTGTGTGCTCATGATGAGGCCTTGTAAGGAAGCAAAAAAATCGCCCCGTTGAACTACAGCGCAGTGGGGCAGCGTCCGCTACACCTGAAGGCGCATTTTCCAAGTGCACGCCAGATGCTGAAAACGCGTCACTTCCGATGTTCAATACTGAGCCGTCAAAGTATCATTTCAGAGCCTGCTTATCCTAGGTGGTCTTCAGCCGTCGCGACGCCCGGTCCGGCTGCAGACAGGCCACAGCCAAACAACCCTGGCCAGGTATCGCCCTAGTACTCGCCGTTACTTGCCTAACATCCATGCATCCTCTTTCGCTACCTCGCCCGCCCAGGCTTAGCCTGAGCCACATCATCGTGCGGCTGATCGTGCTGCTGGGCCTGTTCTCGCCACCCGCGCGTGCGCTGGACAGTTCGCAACTCGCGGTCGTTATCAACATGGAAGACCCGGTGAGTTATGCCATCGGCGAATATTATGTGGTCCGCCGCAAACTACCGCTCAGCAACATTATCAAGATTCGTTTCGAGCCCGGCTCCACCACCATGTCGGAGGGCGAATTCAAGCTCATCAAAGCCGAAGTCGAACGGCAGACCGTCTCCAAGATACAGGCCTATGCACTCACCTGGGCCCGGCCCTACCGGGTTGAATGCATGTCGATAACCTCGGCCTTTGCGTTTGGCTTCAATCGCGCTTATTGCGCGCGTGGCTGTAAACCGACCGAACCTAGCCCGCTGTTCAACTCCAGCAGCCGCGAACCCTATACCGACTTCGGCATACGCCCGACCATGAGCCTCGCCGCCCGTAATTTTGAAGACGCGGTCGCCTTGATCGATCGCGGCGTAAAGGCCGACGGCAGCATGCCGAACGCCCGTGCCTATCTGCTCTCGACCAGCGACCAAGCGCGCAATGTGCGCAGCGTGAACTATCCCGTGGTGGCACAAATTCTCCGACCACGGGTCGCCAGTCGGATCCTGCGGCAGGACATGCTTTACGGGGCGCGCGATGTGTTGTTCTATTTCACCGGTCGCGCCCAGGTTGCAGGTCTGGAAACGCTGGCCTTCAAACCAGGGGCGATCGCCGATCACCTCACGTCCTTTGGTGGCATGCTCACCGACAGTCCGCAGATGTCAGCGTTGCGCTGGCTGGAGGCTGGCGCCACCGGCAGTTATGGCACCGTCCAGGAGCCATGCAATTTTCCCCAGAAGTTTCCCGACCCGGTGATCACGGTTGATATCTATTTGCGCGGCGAAACGCTCATGGAGGCCTACTGGAAAAGTGTCGCGATGCCCGGTCAGGGGATCTTTATTGGCGAGCCACTGGCCGCGCCGTTTTCGCCGATCCCTGCCGGGCGTTGAGCGCGCCGTCTGGGCAGCCTTAACTTTGGCCAGCGACACGCCCATAGGCTCACGTGTCTGGGTGCTCAGCTAGCCTATTTTGACTTCGACCATGCAACCAACTCCTCCAGGTCCTGCACGATCGGAAGTTTGTTGACCTTGGCGAACTCCTCAATATTCATGCTACCGGTGTCTATCAGCGTCATCGCGTATTTACACACGTCATTCTTGGACCCGCTGCTGAATTGGCGACGGATGGCAGCTTCTGCCGTTTTCTGCACCGACGCATAGTACGAGCCCTCAACGGCATCACGTTCTGCGGGATCTTCGATCTCGGCGAGACGCGCCTCCATGTACTTTGTTGCTGCACTGTAGTAGGTCTCGTTGTCCTTTTGCCATTTGGTTTGAAACTCCAAGGGCGTCTCGCTACGTCCGATTTCAGCCAGGCAGTCACGACCCAAACGCCCCACGATAAAATTTTGCGTGGCGACAAATGCTGCCACCGAATCGCGGTTTTTGGACGCAACGCCGCCTCCTGTGCTTTGTGCCATAGCGGCACCGTTAGCGATGGCAAACAAGCAAACAATGCTGAGGTATCGTTTCATCTCTCTCTACCGTCTCCAGCCCAAAATTCGGTGGCACACTGCGGTGACGCAGGTTTAGCGGCGCAAGGTGCGATAAACCGCTGTCTCGAAATCAACGAAGCCCGGATAAGACCCGACGTCCTGGAAGGGCAGGATTTGTGTGCCCCACATGCCACCAACGCCGTGCTGTTTATCGATCCAGAAAAACGTGTTGGCCAGACCGGCCCAGGCCACTGCACCCGCCGCGCGGCCGGTCGGTGCGGCCTCGTCGTTCACTTGAAAGGTGTAGGACCAGGATTTGCTCAGGCCCGGAAAAAAATCACCGCTATTGGCAAGCGCCGGATTAGAAGTTGTCCAAGCACCGCTCTTCAGATTGCCCAGACCATTGGCCACCATGCGCGCCACGGTCTCTGCTTTCAGCACGCGGCCACCGGCTGCGGCACCATCGTTGAGGATCATGCGGATAAATTTCATGTATTCGCCGATGGTCGAATACAAGCCGTGACCACCCATGTCCATCTCGGGCGGTTGTGGCAATACAACTTCAGGATGGGCGCTCAACTGACCATCGGCGGCGCGCTGATGGATGCTGGCCAGCCGTGCGCGCATGTCGGGCGTCATGGTGAAAGCGATGTCCTGCATAGCCAAAGGCGCGAATACGCGCTCGCGAAAAACTTCGCCGAGACGCTTGCCACGCACTTCTTCAACCACACGACCGATCCAATCGATGTTATTGCCATAGGTCCAGCGTTCACCCGGATCGTGCAGTAGCACGTCCTTAATCGCTGCAGACTGACAGGCCAGGATCGACGGGATGTTGCGCTCGGTGCGATAGCGCAGCAGGTCAGCGCTGAAGAAGTCGTAGCAAAAACCCGCGGTGTGCAGCATCAACTGGCTGAGGGTGATAGCGCTGCGTGGTTTGCGCAAACGCGCCTCGCCATTGGCTTCGAAACCGTCCAGGACCTGCATCGCGTCGATCTCCGGCACGTAGCGTCGCGCTTCATCTTCTAACGAGACCTTGCCCTCTTCGACCAGCTGCATGAGGGCCGTACCGGTCACCGCCTTGGTGCACGATGCCAGCAACATCACCGAGTCGGTGGTCATGGCAACACTACCGCCGAGCTCGCGCACGCCCGCCGCGCCTTCGTAGATATTGGCGGCGTGGTCGCAGGCCATCGCCACCACACCGGGCGCGCCGCCGGCGCGGCTCACCGTGTGGCGGAGGATTTCGTCGGCGGCTTGGCTGAGGGACTGGCCCATGGATGTCTCCCGCTGGTTATTAGTGTCGCAATCATAATGCAGGCGCCGACCCGATGGTCATGGTGCTTAAACCCGCCGGGGCTTGCCGGCCCAGGTGTCACGCTTGCACAATGAGGTCTGTGGTCCAGGCCCCGACAGACACCCGACCTATGGCCGCGCAAACCTTAACCCAGCACCTCGCGAGTATCAGCGCGCTCGCACCCGTCATCGCCGCCCATGCCGATGCCGCCGAAAACCAGCGGTGCCTGCCGCAGCCCATCGTGCGCGCCATGATCGACGCTGGCCTGTTCAAGTTGTATCTGCCGCGCTCACTCGGTGGCTCAGAACTCGACCCCCTGGAATTCGCGCAATGCCTGGAAGCGATCGCGGCGCTCGACGGCTCGACCGGCTGGTGCGCTTTCATCGGCAACGTCAACACCCTGTTCACCTCCCCGCTCGCGCCCGCCTCGATCGAAACCATCTTCGCTGGTCAGCCCGATGTCGTGACCGGTTCGGCGTTTTTTCCGTTTGGTCGTGCAGAACGTCGCGAGGGCGGCTTTGAGGTCAGCGGCCGTTGGCAGTTTGCGAGCGGTTGCACCCATTGCACCTGGTATTTTGTACTGTGCCAGGAATACGACGGCGACACCCCGCAGTTCCACCCCCACGGCGCGCCACGCACGCTGGCGTGCTTCCTGCCCATCGAGCAATACACCATCGACGAAACCTGGAACGTGAGCGGGATGGCGGGTTCTGGCAGTCACGATGTTGTCCTGCAGCGCGCCTTTGTACCGGCCGCCATGAGCTGGCCGTTCGGGCGTCATATGCACCCCGACCCGCGTCATTTCAGTGGCAGTCTTTATCGTTACCCAGGCTATGCGATGGGCGTCATGCAGGTTGGCTTCGTCGCGATCGGTATCGCGCAGGGCGCTATCGATCACGCCGTCGCGCTGGCCCAAACCAAAACCGGTGTGGCGAGCACCACAACGCTGAAGGAACGCCCGACCTTCCACATCGGACTGGCCGAAGCGGTGGCCCTGGTGCGCAGCTCGCGAGCCTGGCTGCAGGATGCGTTACGCCAATTCGGTGATTTTGTTGCAGCGGGCGAAGAGGTGTCCTATGCGGCACGAGCCAACATGCTGCTGGCATCAACCAAGGCCGTGCACAACTGCGCAAAAGCGACCGACATCGTCTACACCCAGTCCGGCGCCAACGCCAATTATCGACGCAACCCGCTGCAACGTTCACTGCGCGATGCCCACGCCGCAACCCAGCACTTCGCCGTCGCCATCAATCAGATTGAATCAGCCGGCCGCATGATGCTCGGCTTTGAACCCCTACCACCGCCAGTGATCCTGAGCTGACGCGCTTTGCCCTGGCGTCAAGCGCACATGACACCGCTCCGAGCACCGCAGGCCTATTCGACAAACCGCGGTTGATAAGCCGCGACGGGCTCAACGGCATCGTAGTGTGCCGCCAGTTCCGCCACGCTCCAGGGTGTGGCCTTGAAACTTTCCATGCGCTCAGTCGGATGGCTCCAAAGCGCGGTCTTGCGACCATTAAACGTGAAACACTGACCGTTAAATTTTGCGGCCGCGTCGCTCGCCAGCCAGATCATGCCCTGCGCCACTTCGACCGGCGTGCCGAAGCCGAGCGCGGCGGGCGTGGGGCTCGCACGGCCCTTGGCGCTCGCATCCTGTTTAACACGCTCAAACACCACTTGCGTCATGTCGGTCTCGGCGATCGGCCAGAAGGCATTGCAACGGATACCGTAGCGCGCGAGCTCCATCACCCAGGTGTACAGCAGACCCATCATGCCGGCCTTTGCCGCCGCATAATTACTCTGGCCGAAGCCACCGGCCAAGCCCGAGGACGAGACCACATTGATGATGTGGCCAGCACCTTGCTCGCGCATGACGAGCGCGGCCTGGCGGGAGCACATAAAGGTGCCGCGCAGATGCACTGCGATGACTTGATAAAAATCATCGTCACTCATTTTGAATAACGTGCGGTCACGCACCTGCCCAGCGTTATTTATCAGCACATCGATGCCGCCATAGCTGTCTACGCAGGTCTGAATGAGCGCGCTACATAGCGCGGAATCCGCGACCGAGCCCAGCACGCTGACCACTTCGCCACCCGCTGCACGAATCGTGCTTTGTGCTTCGCCCAGGGCCTCGGCATTGGTGCCGTTGATCACAAGCCGCGCACCGACCTTGGCCATTTCGAGCGCGAAGCCGCGGCCGAGGCCACGTGAAGAACCAGTGATAACAACGCGTTTGCCGGCAAGTGTCGACATGGGTGAGAGTCTCCCGATAGCTAACTGCCAATGTGCGACTTCGCGCCCACGTGCCCGGCCTCAACGCCGCGCTTCGACCACAAAGTCCTCAATCTTCGCCTGCTTCGACATCTCGAAGAAGCGCGCATTACGATAGGGTGAATTGACCACGATACGGCCGCGGGAATTGCGGTAATAGGTGCTCATGCCGGGATGGGTCCACACCATGTTGGCGTGGGCGCGGTCAATGTCGGCGTTATAGGCATCGTGCACGTCCTGACGAATTTCAATCGCACCGAGATTACGCTCCAGCATCTGCTTCACCGCGTCCATGATGAAGCGCATCTGCATTTCGATCATGAAAATCAGGCTACCGCCGTGACCGGCTTGCAGGTTGGGGCCATACAGACAGAAAAAATTGGGGAAGTCCGGCATGGCAGTGCCGAGGTAGGCTTTAGCGTCGTCATCGCCCCAGGTTTCACGCAGACTGCGGCCGCTGCGACCCCGCGCTTCGAAGGCCGTGATGAAGCGCAGGACATCGAAGCCGGTGGCAATGATCAGAACATCGGCTGGGTACTGCTGACCGTCGGCGGTCGTGACACCAGCGGCCGTGATCTCGGTGATGGGATTGTCAACGAGACTAACCTTGGGATTGCGCAGCATGCGGTACCAGCCGTTGTCCATCAGCATGCGTTTGCCAAAGGGCGGATATTTGGGCAGCACCTTGTCGAGCAGGTCCTGGCGGTCACCGAGTTCCGCGACCACGTACTGCGTGAAGTAACCGCGATGGGAATCGTTGGCCTTATTCAATGCGCGCTCGGGATGCGGCCAGCTTGGGTCCTTTTGCAGCGCGTTGAAGATCTGATCGCCATAGGTCCAGCCCAGCCGCAGGCGATACCAGGAACGATAGAGCGGCACTTCCTTCAGCAGCACACGCAGTGCATCGGGAATGGGCTTGCGGAACTGCGCATTGGGAGCAATCCAATGGGGCGAACGTTGGAAGATGGTGAGGGATTCGACCTGGTGTTGAATCTCGGGCGCGGTCTGCATGCAGCTCGCGCCGTTACCGACAATGGCGACGCGCTTACCGCTGAGGTCGATGTCCTTGGGCCATTCGGCGGTGTGAAAGCTTCGGCCTTGGAAGCTGGCGAGTCCCTTGATGTCGGGCATCTTGATCGGATTGAAAATGCCGACCGCACTGATCAGGAGATTGGCTGAACGGCTCGCCGTGCTGCCATCACTCTGCCGCACCCGCAACTTCCAGTCTTGCGTCGTGCTGTCGTAGTCGGCAGCTTCCACCGTAGTATTGAAGCGGATGTGGCGACGCAGATCGAACTTCGCCGCGACGTGCTCAAGATAAGCTTCGAGCTCATCGCGCAACATGTGATCCCGCAGTTCACAGGGCAGGCGTGGAGCACGTCTCAGGCGAAGGCACGCGCCGAGGCGGCTCGGCCGGCGCTCGCCGAGCAGTCGATGAAGGCCGTCGAGATGATGACCGCCAGGTACCAGGAGGAGCTCGCGGCGAAGGGTTAGATAGCCCCGATCCGCCGATCGGTCCATTCTACCCGCGCGCCATCGCGGCTCAGAGCCGGCGATCGAGGAGCTCAAGGGTCTGCGAGGACGTGGCGACCTCGGCACCGAGATCCATCACCATCGTTG
>JANOXY010000452.1:0-1984 GCA_031418675.1 Pseudomonadota bacterium | reverse complement strand
GCCTTTCCGCTGTCGCCGTTTGGCAGCGTGGCCCATCTCGGACCCCACAGCATGTGTGTCCGTGACGCGGCGTTGGTGATGAATGTCTTGAAGCAGCCCGATGCGCGCGACTGGACTGCCTTGCCGCCCGACGATCGCGATTACACCATAGGCCTCGAAGACGGCATCCGCGGCTTGCGCATCGCGTGGTCGCCGACCCTCGGTTATGCCAACAATGTACACCCCGAAGTGGCGGCAGCCTGCGCACGCGCGGTCGCCGATTTAGAGACACTCGGTGCCCGTGTCGAAGCCGTCGACCCAGGCTTTGCTGATCCGCTGGAGATCACCGTCGGTCTGTGGTTTGCGGGTTCGCTGACCGTCTGGAACACACTGAGCGACGCTCAGAAAGCGGTCGCTGATCCGGACTTTGTTGCGCAGGCCGCCCTGGGCTCACGTTTGTCCGTGCTCGATCTGCAAGCCCTGCATCTGCGACGCGGCCTGCTGGGCTCACAGTTGCGCGTTTTCATGCAAAGTTATGACCTGATTGTGACACCGACCGTGGCGGTGCCGGCGTTCGACGCACGCGCGGCCGGCCAGGTGGCCATGACACCGGAGTCCATGCTCGGTTGGACGCCATTCTCCTACCCCTTTAATCTCAGTCAGCAGCCGGCCTGTTCCATCCCCTGCGGGATGACCAGCGACGGTCTGCCCATTGGCCTGCAGCTGGTGGGCCCGATGTTCGGTGACGCGCTGGTGCTGCGCGCCGCGCGGGCCTTTGAGAGCCTGCATCCTATCCCTCGACCGCGCTTGAGCAACTGAGCACGTCGCACATTTCGACCTTCTGATCGTGAGTGCCGGCAGTTCTGGCATGGGTGATTTCATGGGCCACGTCACGCATGCGCAAACCTGACCGCCGGAGCTGGCATAAAAAAAGCCGTGCCCATCTGTCGCTACGCCACCGGCACCTGCAGGGCGGCATAGGGATTCGGCATTTCAGGCCGTTCAACGCAAACGCAATGCCTTGTACAACTGGAATTCGCGAAAAGCATGCTCAGCCACGGGGTAGTCACCCGTACCGACCAGCGCACCATCGATATGACCAACAGCGACCACATCGCGCGTCGTGCTGCTCAGCCACACTTCATCGGCATTGCGCAGCATTGTGAGGGTGACAGGCGCTTCGTCGACCGGCACATCACCACCTTGCAGCACATCAATCAAGAGCGCGCGCGATACACCGGACAGTAGCAGTGAGGACAGCGGTGGTGTCGTAACCCGCCCACCGTGCACCACAAAAACATTGCTGGCCGAGCCCTCGGTGACAAGCTCGTCGCGGATCAGGATGGCCTCATAGGCGCCGGCGGCGATGGCCTGATTGCGCAACAGGATATTGGGCAGCAAGGCGGTGGCCTTGATATCGCAGCGCAACCAGCGATTATCCGCCAGGACGATCGCAGCGACACGCTCGACGCCGGCTTTCACCGCCAGCGGCCGGCTCATGGCAAAAACAGTGGGTGTGACACCGCTGGGAAATCCATGTTCACGCTCAGCCACCCCGCGCGTGACCTGCAGATAGATCGATTGTTCGCCGCCGCCGTTATCCGCCACCAGTCGATTGAGTAGCGCGGTCCAGTCGGCAGCGGAAAGCGGGTTGGTGATCAGCACCGCGGCCAGGCTGCGGGCCAGGCGGGCAAGGTGTTCTTCCAGGGCGAAGATACGTCCGCCGCTGGCGATCATGACCTCATACACCGCGTCGCCGAAAATGAAACCGCGGTCCAGCACCGATACGCGCGCTTCACTCAGCGGCAGAAAATCACCATTCAAATAACAGATGCGCGACGCCGCCGTACTCACTTAAGCATCAGCCTGATGTCGTCGTACAGGCGCGAAAACAATGACCCTTCCGGCACCTCCGTGAGTGCGGCCAAAGGTAACTCGGTAATTTCGCGATCGTCGAGATTGAGCACCATCTTGCCTAATAATTTACCCGCGGGTACCGGTGCCA
>JANOXY010000451.1:0-1984 GCA_031418675.1 Pseudomonadota bacterium | reverse complement strand
GGCTGACGCCGAAACCGGCCACGACCTGCGCGCGGAGATCGATTTCGGCCTGGTGATTAGCGGAGATGTCGGCCAGGGCGCGCCGCATGGCGTCGACACCGGACTTGAACGGCGTATCAGCGGGCGCGGCTTCCGCATCTGGCGGCATCGTCGCGGGCGTCGATGACACATTCGCAAGGGCCAGGCGCGCGAGCTGCGACGGGGCCGCGGCAGCAGGCGCTTTCTCGCCCGTGTTAGGCGGAATGCCATTGAGTTGTGCGGCGAGATCTTCGACGCCGATGCCAGCGCGTACAACTGCAGGGCTGCTCTCAGCCTCACCCAGGATGACACGCGCGAAGAAGTCCGCAGCGGCGGCAGTGAGGTCACCATCGCCGACTGCCTGCTGCACTCGTTCCTCTGGCGGGTTGCCCGGCGCTGGCGTGACTGGCGCGGGCGTGACGACGACGGGCTCGGCAGTGGCCGGCGGCTTAACATCCGCCTCAGGCGGATTGATATCCACCCGTGCGGCGCTGGGCAGCACATCGATCAGCAAGGTCTGCCGCGCCTCACCACCTGCACCATCGGCTACCGCGACGGTGACTTCGTAGCGATTATCACCATCGGCATCCAGGGGCGCAAAAAAGTTGGGCAGGTCGCCGGCAAAGCTCAGGAAGCCGCTGGCGGTATTGATTTCGAACAGGTCGGCGTCGGCGCCGCCGATAATCGTGTAACGCAGGGCGTCGTTCAACTCATCGAAATCGGTTGCAGTAATTGTCGTCACGGCCCGCGTCGCGCCGGCCGTCGCCAGGGTAACGATCGGGCGACCTGCGTGGCTTGTAATAACCGGTGGCTGGTTAGTGCTCGACGCTACCCCATGGCTGGCGCTGGTCACGATCTCAGGGCTGCCATGCCCATCGATGTAAGCGACATCCACACTGATCTGGGCGCCGCCATCGGCGTTACTCAGGGTATAGGTGCTGGCATTGGCGCCTGCTATCGCCACACCATTGCGCAGCCACTGATACGAGAACGCGCCGAGGCCATCGTCGTCGCTGATCGGGGCGACGCCGGCAGTCAAAATGCCGCCTTCCGAAAAGGCCCCGGTGACTATGGGGGCGCCCAATGGCGCGTCATTGATATTCAAAACTGCGGCGGTCAGGGTGCTGGTGACTGTTTCGCTGTGGCCTTGCGCGTCAACGTAATTTACGCGCACGCTGATCTGCGTGCCGACATCAGCATCGCCCAGGGTATAGGTCGATGTCGTGGCGCCTGCCACGCTTGCACCATCGCGCAACCACTGAAAATCGAACGGGCCCAGACCATCGGCATCGCTGATACCACTCGTATCAGCGAGCAGTGTCTGGTCCTCGATGACCGGGCCCATGATTGTGGGCAGGCCGACCGGTAGATCATTCTGGCTGGTGTAGCTGATGCTTGCGGCAAGGGTGTTGGAGTCCAGGCTGCCATCGTTGGCCGTGACGCTGAAGCTTGGCGCTACCTGGTTGCCGTCATCGACAAACTGCACCAGACCGCCGCTCAAGTCGGCGCTGCTGAAGGTCGTGATCGATGTGCCAGCGGCACTGCTCAATTGGAAGTAGCCACCGTTCACAGCGCTCACCGTGTAGGTGAAGCTGGTACTGTCCGCATCGGTAATGCCGAAGTTGGCGGCGCTGAGTGTCACACTCTGGCCTTCGTTGACTGCCAGCGCTGCGCTGGTCAGCACCGGCGCGTCGTCGGCCGGGGTGTAGCTGATGCTCGCCGCCAATACGTTGGAATCAACCGTGCCGTCGTTGGCCCTGACACTGAAGCTCGGCGCGAGCTCGTCGCCATCGTCGACAAACTGCACCACCCCGCCCGTCAGGTTGGCGCTGGTGCCCGTCGTTCTCGGCTTGCCCGCGGCACTGCTTAACTGGACGTCGCCCCCTCTCACCCCCCTCACCGTTTATGTGAAGCTCGCGCTATCCGCATCAGTAATGCCGAAGTTGGCCGGCGCCAGCGTCACGGT
>JANOXY010000450.1:0-1867 GCA_031418675.1 Pseudomonadota bacterium | reverse complement strand
CTCGGGCTGCTGCGGCCCGAGGACGCGCTCGATGATCTGATCGATGTGATGGATTTCTGGAAGCGCTTCCAACTCGGTTGGCATCGTAATGACGGCCATCTGACCAATAGCGATTACGGCCATCGTGCACAGATTCTGCCGGAACGTCGCCTGCAGGTATTCCACGCCGACATGTATGAATGCCGGCAGGGCGATGCCTTGCATAACGCCGCACAAGCCTTCATGGCGGCCGCTTCGCAATACGGTTTTTTGATCTCTTGCGAGTCGCGCATCAGTCTGTGCAATTCCGGGCCCTACAAACTATCCGAGTCGCGCGAAATGATCGTGCGTGATTACATGGATTTGTCCGAATCGGATTTTCCGTGGCTGGACGATGTGGCACGCGATATTCCCTATAACAATCTGACCGTGCCGATGGCGGTCGAAGGTTGTCATATCTATCTCATGGACGACTGGGGATCGTTTGAGTCGGAGCCGGAGTTCAAGTCCCACCACGTGGTGGGAGTCGGGCTTTATACCTCCGACTCTTTGAGCGAAGCTTATCTGCCGGTGGCGATGGGCAGCCGCGACGAATTGACCCATGCGTTTACGGATCTGACCGGCAAGGTCAAAACGGCAACCTCTAAACTGTGGAAGCGTATCGCCGGCTGGACACGCAATCAGATGATAGATGCCGGTGCCATCACCTATTTTGCCATCGCCAAAGACATCGCCCACGTTGCGGGCTGTTACGCGGTGGAAGACTGGATGATGGTGGATGAACGGGCCGAGCGTTTCCGGCCCCTGTTGAATGACGAGTATTCAAACGCGTTTCTCGGTGAGCTGGTCGGCTCCATGACAAATCCCAGTCAGCGCATCAATGAATACAGCATGATGAAACACGCCGACACACCGACCCGCATGTACAGCCACATCCCCTACGCAGTGCTCGATGGTGGTGACTACACGCGCAGCGTCGGCGCAATGCGGCCGGGTCACAGCCATCTGGACGCCAAACAGGATCGTTACACCACCAGCCAGGGGGTATTGAGCCTGGCCGAATACAACCGCCGTGCGCAAGCCCATACCCCAGCCGTTTGCAGTCCGCGTTTTCGTCATTTGTGCGAGACCTGGTTGAAGTACCACTATCAAAGCCCCTTGGCCCACGAGCTCTATTGCATCGAACAACAACATTCGCGGAAACTCGCCGGCCGCGGCGCCGGCCTCACGCGGGCGGACATCGAGGGATTGCGGGATCGCTTGTGAAATCGGGCGATTCCAGGCAAGCCATCCGCACTCACTCACGCATTTAATCGACCCACACAGCCAGCACCATGAACGAACAATCCCATCTCGCCCTGCACGGCCTGGCCGTAAAAAAACACGCAGGCCCGCAGGCGGTCGCTGCACTGCTGGGTGCAGAAAAAACCGTGGTCGCCGACCATCTGGCCGATGCCGCCCGTCGTGGTCGTTGCGTTGAGGTGGGGGAGCGCTATCTGCTGACCCCGGCTGGTCGCATGATTGTTGAAGCCAATTATTCGCGCTATTTCGCCGCCGCGCGTATCGACCAGGGATTTAACGCCGCCCACGGGCGCTTCGAGATCATCAACGAGGAACTCAAACAACTGGTGACCGATTGGCAGACCATCAACGTGGGTGGATCACAGCTCGCCAATGATCACGGTGACGCCGCTTACGACGAAAAGATCGTCGCACGTCTGGGTGTTTTGCATGACAAAGCATTGCCGGTTCTCAAAGCTTTCGCCGCCGTGCTGCCGCGTTTCACGACCTACGTAAGTAAGCTCGACGCCGCTTTGCAGCGGGTCGAGGACGGTGAGCGCGCCTGGCTCAGTGACGTGAACATCGATAGTTATCACACCGTGTGGTT
>JANOXY010000449.1:0-1686 GCA_031418675.1 Pseudomonadota bacterium | reverse complement strand
CCTCGACTGACGGGAGGGTGCCGAGCATCACTTCGTCGATGCCGACGATCCCGAACGAACGCCACCGAAAGAACGCCAGCTTGACCGAACACCATATTTCTACCAGTATCGAAATATGGAAGAAAGAGTTGCGATCACGTCGCTTGCGGCGCTTGCCCAACCGATGCGCCTGCGTATCTTTCGCGCCCTGGTCGGCGCGGGCCCTCTGGGCATGACCCCTGGTGCGCTCGCCGCCATGCTGGATGTACCGGCATCGACGCTGTCCTTCCACCTGAAGGAATTGGCGTATTCCGGTCTGGTCACGCAGGAGCGCGAGAGGCGCAATCTCATCTATCGACCGTCGATCGGCCAGATGAACGATTTGCTCGGCTACCTGACCGCTCATTGTTGCCAAGGCGAGGCGTGCGCATTGGTTGCCCCTCCTGGCTGCGCCACGTGCTGAACCCATCAACCGCCAGAGCGTCCGCGACAAAGGAATTCGCATGACCGTGAGGGTCTACAACGTGCTTTTCGTGTGTACCGGCAATTCGGCAAGGTCGATCATGGCCGAGGGGCTGCTGAACCATTTCGGGCAGGGCCGGTTCGTGGCTTATTCGGCCGGCAGTCACCCGACCGGGACGGTGAATCCGTTGGCCCTGGCGACACTCCAGGCACTGCGCATTCCCGAAGACGGGTTTCGCAGCAAAAGCTGGGGTGAGTTCGTGCAAGCTGGCGCGCCGGGCCTCGACTTCGTTTTCACCGTGTGCGACAGCGCTGCGGGTGAGCTATGCCCGGTGTGGCCAGGGCAGCCGCTGACAGCGCATTGGGGCGTACCCGACCCGGCCGCATTCCAAGGCACCGACGAAGACAAGGCTCGCGTCTTCTTGTCCGCTGCCGTGACGCTGAAACGGCGCATCGAACTGCTCCTGTCGCTACCGGTCAAGAGCCTCGATTCGATGGCCATTCAGCGCGAGATCGACAACATCGGCAAAAGCTGAATGAACGACTTCGATCGCGGTGACGTGCCGGCCGCGGTAGCCGGCTTTTCGGTTCATTCGCGTGGACGCCCCTGACGGCGTAGAGCCACCGCTAGCGTCGAAGCAGATCACGCGGCGCGGTGCCATGGTCGATCTGCATCGCAAACTCGTCGCCGAAACCCTGGGCACCGCGTTGCTACTCGCCATCGTGATCGGCTCCGGCATCATGGCTGAGCGACTGTCGGGTGGCAATGTCGCGATCACCCTGCTGGCCAACACACTCGCGACGGTCGGTGGCCTCTACGTCCTGATCGAAGTGTTCGGCCCCGTCAGCGGTGCCCACTTCAACCCGGCCGTGACCGCCGTCATGGCAATGCGCGGCGAACTGCCGAAGGCCGCATTGCTGCCCTACGTCGCCGCCCAGCTTTCCGGCGCGATGCTCGGCGCGTGGCTGGCTCACGCCATGTTCGACATGGCGATCCTGCAATTGTCGACTCATGTGCGTGGCGGCTCCGGTCAATGGATCGCCGAAGCCGTGGCCACCGCCGGTCTGTTGCTGGTCATCCTGCGTGCCCCGGCGGGACGGGTGGCAGCCATGGTGGCGAGCTACATCGGCGCGGCCTACTGGTTCACCGCGTCGACATCGTTCGCGAATCCCGCAGCCGCCTTCGGCCGCATGTTCTCCGACAGCTTCGCCGGCATTGCGCCCGCCAGCGTTGCGGGCTTCGTC
>JANOXY010000448.1:0-2966 GCA_031418675.1 Pseudomonadota bacterium | reverse complement strand
ATCCGTCCGAATTGCGCTTCGTTGGTTGGAAACAACCCAACGAAGCGCGATAAACGACGCGTTTCCGCGCGTTTTCAATTCATTTCGGTATAACGGACGACATCAATGCTGAAATACGCTACTTATTCAGACCTTCCTTAGGCACCCGTTCAGAACCGCGGCGGGAGGCTTCTTGACGAGGGGGCGCTGGTGTATGTTCGCGATGCGGCACTTGCCGTGTTCCACCAGCCCAGGAAAGTCCCAATGAAATATTGCCCCCAATGTGGAAAACCGTTGATGCGTCTACCGCTCGGCGGTCGCGAACGCCCGGCCTGTCCCGATGCCCGCTGCGGCTTTGTGCACTGGAACAACCCCATTCCGGTGGTGGCGGCCATCGTCGAACACGAGGACCACGTGGCCTTGGTGCGTAATGTGGGCTGGCCGGAGCACTGGTTCGGACTGGTCACTGGCTTTCTGGAGTCCGGCGAAATGCCCGAAGAAGCCGTGTTGCGTGAGGTGGAGGAAGAACTCGGGCTGAAAGCCGAGTTCAAGTCCTATATCGGTATGTATGAGTTCTATCGCAGCAACCAGCTTCTGATCGCCTATCACGTCACCGTGCCCAGCAAAGCGGTCAATCTCGACCGCCATGAAATCGCCGACAGCAAGTGGGTGCCCGTCGAGGAAGTTAAACCGTGGACCGCGGGCACCGGCAAAGCATTGCGCGATTGGTTACGTCTGCGTGGCATAGAACGGGAGATGGTCGATTTCGACCGGGTGAAGAACTGAGTCTGGTGCCAAAACATCCATCCGTAGGTCCGAATTCATTCGGACATTCGAGGTTGTGACCGGCCTTTAGGCCCCGCAATTGAATGTCCGAATAAATTCGGACCTACGGTGGTGGCACCGGGTCACAACCTGAGCCGCCCCAAGGATGACAACGCAGCAAGCGTCGCAGAGCGAGCCACCCACCGCGCCACAGACCGTGTCCACGCAACGCCTCGGCGGCATATTCAGAGCAGCTAGGCAGATAGCGGCAACGCGGTCCGAGCAGCGGCGATAGCGCCAGCCGGTAGAGCCCAATCAGCACCAGCAGGGCGCGCACCGGCCAGCTTGGCGGCAACGCGTCGCACTCAGACGTGGTGGGCATCCGGCGATTCGTAACCCGACTTGGCGAAGCGCTGACCGCAGTAGTAACAGTCCACATAGCGCCGACCTTCGAAGGGCAGGTAAATCAACGGGTGACCCAGCGCCCCGCCGCCACCGCCGTCACAGCCGGTTTCTTGGGTTTTGTCGTCGACGATTTTGATTTTGCGGGACTTGGTACTCACGAGTGCACTCAGCCTGTTGGGTGGAAAGACCACTGCAGCGGTGGTGATTCGTATTCTATAGTATCTACCAGCCGTGCATGGAACCCATGGGCGGCGCCCCATCCACGCGAGGCTGACCCTATGGCTAAGGTTTCGATGAACTCCGCAGTGAATATGAGCGCCGACGAGCTATGGAAGATGATCGGGCAATTCAACGCCTTGCCTGACTGGCACCCGGCGGTGACCAGCAGCAAGCTGGAGGATGGTGGCAAGCTGCGACGGCTGTCTCTGATGGGCGGCGCGGAGATCGTCGAACGTCTGGAGAAGATCGACGATGGTGACCGCTTGTATCGCTACAGTATTGTCAGTGGGCCCTTGCCGGTCGCCAATTACACCGCCACGCTGCGCGTCAAGGACGATGGCAAGGGCAAATCCACCATTGAATGGTCGAGCGAGTTCGACCCAGCCGGTGCCAGCGAAGTTGACGCCTCGGCGGCGGTCCAGGACGTCTTCAAGATGGGCCTGGATAACTTGCGTAAAATGTTTGGCGGCTGAAGCCGCTAAGTTCGTATTCTTTCAGCAGACGGGTAAGCTCAAGTGAACGATCTTCGATATTCCAGCGACCATATGTGGGCGCGCCTCGACGATGACGGTATGGTGACCATCGGCATAACGGATTATGCCCAGGCCGAGCTCGGTGACGTAATCGCGGTCGAAGCCCCTGAGATCGATCGCGATGTTGTTGTGAACGAGGAAATCGGCATGCTTGAGGCCGACGATGGTAATCTTGAACTCAAGGCGCCTAGCGGTGGCACCGTCATCGAAGTTAACGAAGCGGTGTTGGAAAAACCTGAGTTGATCAACGAATCGCCGTTCGACGATGGTTGGATATTCCGCATGAATATCGTCAACGAAGAGGCGCTCGATGACCTCATGGACGAAGAAGACTACACCGACTATCTCGATTCCTTGAGCTGAGCGCGCGCTGCTGGGGGCTGCCAATCGCGTAGATGGCGGGCGATGTTTTCACCAACCCAGATCTGAGGTTGGGAGGCCTGTTTTGATTCGCGCGTTTCACGGGCCTTAATCGTCGCCGCCGCGGCCTCAAAGGCTGTCACAAAATTTGTGGTGTGCATCAGGGCCTGGGCAAAATAGGCTCGTCCAAAATAGGTCCAATCTTCCTCGGCGCCGCAACCAAACGACGAGCGGTCGCGGGCCGAGGCCGTGATCACAATACTGTCGGGCGATTTCAGCTGGTCGATAAAACCACCCGAATAACACGCGGAGATGATGATGACGCGGTAGCGGATCCGGGCTGCATCAAAGCTCGCACGTATGTCTTCGGCATAAATATCGTTCAGACCTAAGTCCTCAAAATCGACCGCCAGCGAGGAATCCTCGTAGCCATGGGAGGTCACGAACAGCACGGCGACATCATCAGCAACGTCCATCACATGGCCGAGTCCAGCTGCCACCCGTGCCAGATTGTGGCGGTTGGCCAGGGCGTATTCATCAACGGTGCGTCTGTTATTGATCAGTGTCACGGTGCGCCCTTTGAGCGCGAATTGTTGTTCGACAATACGTCCCGCCGCGAGCACTTCGCGCATGAAAACGTCCTGCCCGGCGTAGGCCGCCATGCCAACGAAGTAAAGATCAGTTTGCCCGGGTGTCTGGGGCCGC
>JANOXY010000447.1:0-1898 GCA_031418675.1 Pseudomonadota bacterium | reverse complement strand
CGCTGCTGCTGGCCACCGGACAATTCATTGGGCGCATGCCGTGCACGATCGGCCAGACCAACCGCCGCCAGGGCGGCCAGCGCGCGCGCGCGGCGCACCTGGGCGCGTACACCACGATAGATCAGCGGCAGCTCGACGTTCTCCAGCGCTGAGGTGCGCGCGAGCAGATTAAAACCCTGAAAGACAAAACCAATGCTATGGCGGCGCACGAGCGCCCGTTCATCGCGACTGAGTTGCCCGACGTTGATGCCTTGGAAGCGATGCACGCCACGGCTCGGTTTGTCGAGGCAACCGAGGATATTCATGCAGGTCGATTTGCCCGAACCGCTGGGGCCCATCATGGCGACAAAATCACCCGCTGCGATGGCGAGATCAATGCCGCGCAGGGCTTCGACTGCTGCTTCGCCCTCACCGTAGATACGCCATACACCCGCGAGCTCGACCAACGCCGGGCTGAGCGACGGTGGCGGCTTCATCGTTTGGCCTGGCTGAAATCCACCGCAACCTGCATGCCGGCCTGCAGTCCATCGCCGCTGACCGCGGTGCGCTGCTCATCGGTAGCGCCGACCGTGACCGTCACGGGCCGTGGTGTTTTGCCCTCCAGCACCCACAGCCGACGTTGGTTACCGCTGGGTTCGTCGGCGCGCGCGCTGGCCTTGCGCGGCGGCCAGCGCATCATGAGCTTGGCGAGCAGGCCGCCGTCGTCGCCTTCGTCGGGCGCGGCCGGGGGCGTGAAACGCAGGGCTGCGTTTGGCACGAGCAAGGCGTCATTGATCTCGCGCACAACGATCTCGGCGGTACCGGTCATGCCTGGGCGCAGCGCAAGATCACCATTGTCGACCTCGAGCACGGTGGTATAGGTGACCACGCCGTCCTTGGTTTCCGGCGCATAACGCACCTGGGTAACCGTCGCCGGAAAGGCGCGACCGGCGTAGGCGTCAACGCCAAAACTGGCGGACTGCCCGGCCGCCACCACCCCGACGTCGGCCTCGTCGACGGCGACTTGCAAGCGCATCTGGGTGAGATTCTCCGCGAGCGTAAACAACAAGGGTGTCTGCATGACCGCCGCGACGGTCTGGCCCGGTTCGATGAGACGCTTTAAGACAATGCCATCGATGGGCGAGTGAATGACCGCTTTGGCGAGTTCGGTCTCACGCTCCTGGAGACTGGCGGACGCCACCGCGACGCCGGCTTTGGCACTGGCGACGGCCGCTTCGGCGCGCGCCAACGCGGCTCGCGAGGCATCAAGGTCGTCGGCTGAACACATCTGCTTCGACGCGAGTTTGGCGCAGCGACCATTCTTGAGACCGGTTTCGACCACCGTCGCCTGTGCTTCGCGCAGCCGTGCTTCGGCCGATGCCAGCGAGCCGCGTGCTTGCACCGCGGTGGCTGTGAGGCGCTGTGGATCGAGGCGCGCCAATACCTGGCCGCGTTTGACGGTGTCGTTGAAATCGACCAGCACGGCTTCAACCGTGCCGGACAATTCGCTGCCGACATCCACCTGATTTAAAGGCTGCAAGGTGCCGGTGGCAGTGACTTTAACCGTCAGCTTACCGCGCGTGAGCTCGGCACCGATGTACTCGATGACCGGCCCGGCATCGTATTTAGCCTGTTGGTGAAACAGTTGCACGGCGCCGGCCAGTATGGCTACGCAGGCCAGGACCCACAGTAATAAGCCTCGTCGTCGTTTGCCGCGCGCCGTCTGCAGCACGATGTCGAGACCGGTGGGGGTCGGAGCGGGCGGACGATTCATGGCTGTTGATTACGACCTGCGATCAAAAATGAATGGGTGGGGTGCCGTCACTGAAATAGGACCAGCGCTGTGCTCAGTGTGTTCCAAATGCCCCACGCCAGGGGTATCCCTACCAGCAGCCATAAGCCTACGACACCCGGCGCGG
>JANOXY010000446.1:0-28027 GCA_031418675.1 Pseudomonadota bacterium | reverse complement strand
GGGCAAACGAGGTGTGGCCCCAAGCAGTAAAACCGACGATGCCGAGTGAATAGGCATAACCGCCGCGTTCGATCGCGGTTTTGCTGTAAACATAGGCGCGGTGTTCGGGAACAAACACCTCGGTGCTGATGCCGTAGTCGTAGCTGCCGGTCCCGCGTAGCCCCAGCACTTGCCAGTTGTCGCGCAGCTCGATACTGGCGCGCGGTACGTAGGTAATCAGCACCGTTGGCGCGCCACTTTCATCCAGGGCCGGTTGGCCTTCATCGACCAGCACACAGCCGCTGTGGATCCAACTGGCGTGATAGATGCCGCTAGCGTAGCTCCAGTCACCACGCACCATGTAACCACCGTCAACGGCGCGCGCCAGGCCGCGTGGAATGCCCTGGCCGGCGATATTGGTGGCGAGGCCTTCGGCAAATACTTCGCGCATACCGGCATCGACGATCAGTGAGCCGCAAGTGCCATGCTGCACACCGGCCACCATCAAACACCAACCGCTTGCGCCGTCCAGGTAGGCGACCCGCTCGGCCAGCGTCATGGCATCGCAGAACGACAACTCCGAGCCACCCAGGCCGCGCGGCGTCAACATATGCCACAAGCCGGCACCGTGCATGGCTGTGTAAGCGCGATCACTCAGATGACGCAGGTTTTCGTTTTCATCGGCCTGGGCTTCTATCACTTGTTCCAGCGCCGCGAGATTTGCTGCGAGTTGGCCAAAGCCCGGCGCCGCCTCGCTGCGTGTGTTGGCCATTTTTACTCCCCTCAGGCGCTGTCGTTGGATTGATGATAAGCGGCGCGAGGGCTGGCGAGAAATCGCGCGACGACGGGGGAGCAAGACTGGTAGCAGATTAAAAGGCCTGTGCGCGAGTCGCGACCATGCACCGCAGCCTGTAGGTGCGAATTCATTCGCACACCCCAAAATCGGCGCCAGGCTGTGGGCCACCTCCTTGAATGTGCGAATGAATTCGCACCTACATCGGTCAGCACCAAAGGCTCGCCAAAGGAAGCGGTCGGTCGCTATTGAATCAATGGGCGGGAGAGCGGGCTTGCGATTTGTGACACCAGCCGCCACCGCTTGGTAGTCTGGTGACGTTCGGCGCAATATAGAGCCAGCTTCCTGTACACCGAGCACCTATCGCAACAGCGGCACGCCCATTATGTCCAGCCCCAACGAGCCGCCTGCCAGCCACGATCCCGATCGACGCCGCCTGCTCGCGCGCGGTGTCCAGGCGGCAGGTGCAGTCAGTCTGGTGGGGCTGCTGCTTGGCAGTTATGGTGAACAAGCCGCATCGCGCCCCATCGGCGCGCTGCGGCCACCGGGCGCGCTACCTGAAGAAGACTTCCTGGGTGCCTGCGTGCGCTGTGGTTTATGCGTGCGCGACTGCCCCTACGACACTTTGAAACTCGCACCCTTTGGCACCTCGCTCGCCACCGGCACGCCCTACTTCGTGGCGCGCGATGTGCCCTGTTATATGTGCGAGGACATTCCCTGCGTCGCGGCCTGCCCAACCGCGGCGCTATCAAAACAACTGACCGACATTCGTGCGGCCGACATGGGTGTGGCCGTGGTCACCGGCACCGACACTTGCTACAGCATCAATAGCATCGCCCATTGCCAGGCCTGTTACATGGCTTGCCCCATCAAGGACGAGGCCATCACCATGGAAATGAAACAAGACGGCAAGCGCATCTATTTCGAGCCGACCGTGCATCGCGATAAGTGCACGGGCTGCGGCAAATGCGAAAAGGATTGTGTTGTGGCTGAAGCCGCCATCAAGGTCCTGCCGCGTGCGCTGGTGGGCCACGACCTCGGTTTGCGCACTACTTGAGCATGCTGCGATGAGCGATGTTGTCGCGACGCGCGGCTTTTTTCTTCGTCAACGCTGGCTGCTGCTGCGCCGTACGTCGCAACTGGGCTTGTTAGGCCTGTTCCTGCTGGGGCCCTGGTTTGGCATCTGGTGGGTGAAAGGCAATCTCGCCGCCAGTTACTGGTTCGATCTGATCCCGCTCGCAGACCCCTTCATCGCGCTGCAATCGCTTTTGGCAACCCACCAAATGACCCGCACTGCGGTGCTCGGCAGTGCCATCATCGTGGTGTTTTACGGGTTGGTGGGCGGCCGCGTTTATTGCTCCTGGGTATGTCCGGTGAACGTCATCACCGATGCTGCTCACTGGTGTCGCGAGCGGCTGCGCCTGCCGCCCGGCTGGCGGCCGCAGCGGGCCTTGCGCTGGTGGCTGGTGGCCATGAGTCTGGCGGTATCGGCCCTGACGGGTGGCATTGCCTGGGAACTGGTCAACCCCGTCACCATGGTGCAGCGGGGATTGGTGTTCGGCCTGGGCCTGGCGTGGGCGATCGTGGCCGCGATTTTTTTATTTGATGTTTTGGTCAGTCGCCGCGGCTGGTGCGGGCATCTGTGTCCGGTTGGTGCGTTTTACGGTTTGCTGGGGCGCCGTGCGGTTATCCGTGTCGCGGCCCACACGCGCGAAGCCTGCAGCGATTGTGGTGATTGTTTTGCGGTGTGCCCGGAACCCCACGTCATCACACCGGCGCTGCGCGGCGGCGACGGTGATACTCGACTGGTGCTGTCCGGTGATTGCACCAATTGCGGACGCTGCATCGACGTGTGCGCCGACAAGGTCTTCAAGTTCACTTTGCGGCCGGGATACGCGGGCGACCAACCCGCAGCGTCCCGCGCGTCTCCGCCGCCACACTGAGCGCGAGAGCTGGCCCTTTGTCGCTCCGTTGAGGCCGCTCAAGGGTAGAGTTTGTGACTGCTCCAGGCGCCGTCTTGCCAATCCCATTGGGTGCGATCGTGAAGTCGAAACGGACGATCTTCCCAGAACTCGATATGCGCGGGCGTCACCCGATAACCGGACCAGAACTCGGGTCGCGGTACAGGACCGATGCCGAACTTCGCCGCGAATTTAACCACCCGCGCTTCCAGCTCAAAACGCCCGTTCAGCGGCTGACTTTGTTTGGAGGCCCAGGCCCCGATCTGCGAATCACGCGCGCGCGTTGAAAAATAGGCATCGGCCTCGGCATCACTGACCAGTTCAGCGCGACCCTCGACGCGGATCTGACGACTCATGGACTTCCAATGCAGACACAGGGCGACCCAGGGATTGGTGCCGATGTCGTGCGCTTTGCGACTGTTGAGATTGGTATAAAACACCAGTCCGCGGGCATCGATGCCGCGTAACAACACCATGCGCAAACTCGGGCGACCATCAGCGCCGACCGTCGCTACTGACATCGCGGCGGGTTCCACCGCTTCCTTGCCGTCGGCTTCTTTAAGCCATTGGGCTATCTGGGTTATCGGATCGGCGCTTGTCATCGCAGCACTCGCGGTAGCGGAAAATAGCGAAAGTTATTCGAAAGGATGACGCAGCATGATGGTGTCCGCCCGATCGGGGCCGGTTGAGACGATATCAATACCGGTGCCAGCAATCGCGGCAATCCGGTCCAGATAAGCGCGTGCATTCGCCGGTAAATCGCCCCAGTTGCGCACACCCACCGTCGATTCACTCCAACCCGGCAGGTCTTCGTACACCGGGCGTACTGCGGCCATCGCTTCGGCACCGGTCGGCACCGACAAGGACACACCGTCGGGTGTTTCATAACCGACGCATATGCGAATTTCATCGATACCATCGAGCACGTCCAGTTTAGTCACACACAGGCCTGAAACACTGTTCAATTGCTGGGCGCGGCGCAAGGCCACGGCATCGAACCAGCCACAACGGCGACGACGGCCGGTGGTGGCCCCCACTTCCTTGCCTTTGGTCGCGAGGTGTTCACCGGTTTCGTCGAACAACTCCGTGGGGAACGGGCCCGATCCAACTCGCGTGGTGTAGGCTTTGGTGATGCCAAGCACATAGTCGAAGGTGCGCGGTCCCACGCCCGTGCCACTGGCGGCAAAACCCGCCGTGGTATTGGATGAGGTAACAAACGGATAGGTGCCGTGATCGATATCGAGCAAGGTGCCCTGGGCACCCTCGAACAGCAGGTTCGAACCTTTGGCCTGATGTTGATAGAGCAGCTCGGTGACATCACCCACCAGCGGGCCAATCAATTCGGCGTGGCGCATGGATTCGTCGAGAATGCGTTGGAAATCCAGGCCGTCGACCTTGTAGTAATTGGTCAGCACAAAGTTGTGGTAATCGAGTACCTCACCGAGCTTCGCGGCAAAACGTTCACGGAACAACAAATCGCCCACGCGCAGGGCGCGGCGCGCTACCTTGTCTTCATAGGCCGGCCCTATGCCCCGGCCGGTGGTACCGATCGCCGCCGCGCCGCGGGCTTTTTCCCGCGCAACGTCGAGCGCGACGTGATAGGGCAGGATCAGCGGACAGGCGGCACTGACGATCAGGCGCTCGCGCGCCGGCACACCACGCGCCTCGAGCATGGTGATCTCTTCCATGAACGCGGGGGGTGAGAGCACCACGCCGTTACCAATCAGGCAGGCAACATTGTCGTGCAGGATGCCCGATGGAATCAGATGCAGGATGGTTTTGGCACTATCGATGACCACCGTGTGACCTGCGTTGTGTCCACCCTGGAAACGCACCACGGCAGCGCAGCGGTCGGTCAACATGTCGACCACCTTGCCCTTGCCCTCATCACCCCACTGGGTGCCGATTACGACGACTGACTTGCCCAAGCTCGTTCTCTCTAATTTGAATCTAGATGTCTTCCAGCTGCCAGCTGCCGCCGCGCAGGATCAGCGCTTGGTCACAGCCCATATTGCACGCATCCGCGCTCTGTCCCGGCAGACCCTCAACCACCGCGTAGCCAGCTACACGCAAGTCTCGGATGGCCATCGTACGCGCCTGATCATCGGCCGCAGGTGCGAAAATCTTCGGCAGTTTCTTGCGCTCGTTGTTACTCAGCGCCGCGAGCACCTTCAAATCCGTACTGAAACCGGTCGCTGGCCGCGAACGTCCGAAGGAATACCCGATGTTGTCATAACGACCGCCCCACGCGATCGCCCGTCCGGCGGCGGGTGTATAAGCGGCGAACATCACGCCGGTGTGGTAGCGATAGCCACGCAACTCGGCGAAATCAAGATGGATGTCGGCGCTGGGCACGCGTGCACGTATCAGTGCCACCAGACGCTCGATGTCGTCGAGCGCCGTCACGACCGAAGATGGTGCACGCTTGAGCGCGGAGCGCGCCTCAGCCAGCACGGCATCATCGCCATTGAGCTCGAGCAGCGCGTGCAGATGCTCAGTAACCGCAGCGCTGGCCTGAGTTGCGTTCAGCACTTCCGCCAGACCGCTTTGGTCTTTCATGAGCAGGCGCTCAAGGATGCGCGACTCCAGAGCGCGATCGAAGTTTGCCAGCTCGCAGATGGCATGAAACAGGCCCATGTGGCCCAGTTCGATCGTGACCGGTGATATGTCGGCCCCCGCAAGCAATTCGAGCAGCAGGGTCACCACTTCGGCATCCGCTTCGATACCGGCATGGCCATACAGCTCCGCACCAATCTGCAGTGGATTGCGCGAGCCGGCAAATTTATCCGGCCGCGTATGCAGTACCGGCCCGATGTAACAAAAGCGCTGCGGTGCCGCGCTCGGCAGGCGGTGAGCATCGATACGCGCGACCTGCGGTGTGATGTCGGCACGCACACCGAGCATGCGTCCGGTCTGCTGATCGGTCAGTTTAAAGGTCTGCAAATCGAGATCTTCGCCGATGCCCGACAACAACGAATCGAGGTATTCGACGATGGGCGGCACCACGTATTCATAGCCCCAGCGCTCAAACAGGTCGAGCATGCGCCGCCGCATCTCTTCGAGTGCGCGGGCCTGTGGCGGCAATACTTCATCAACACCGTCCGGCAGCAACCAAAGCTTTTCCACTGCCACCGGCTACCTCGATATGCTCAGGATAATCACGCCCACCACCATGGCCAGCAAACCCAGGCTGCGCAGCGTCCTGTCATGCAAGCGCGCGGCGCCCAGCATGGCACGCCGAAATTGCTGCGGATTGAGAAAGGGCATGATGCCTTCAAACACCAGCATGAGGGCCAGCGCAGAAAAAAATTCGTGTGCCATGAGATGTCCGCCGCGTGCACCGTCGCCGCCCGGGGCGGCACATCGTGCTAACCACCACCCGGGCGTTGGAAGTACTTGAAAAACTCCGAATCCGGCTGCAGGACCAGCACGTCTTCCTTATTTTTGAAGCTCGATTTGTAAGCGTTCAGGCTGCGATAGAACTGATAGAACTCGGGGTTCTGGTTATAGGCTTCGGCATAGATGGCAGCCGATTTTGCGTCGCCTTCGCCGCGCAGGACTTCCGCGTCGCGATAGGCCTCAGCGGCGATGATCGTGCGCTGGCGATCGGCGTCGGCACGAATGGTTATCGCTTCTTTTTCGCCGCGCGCACGGAATTCCCGCGCCACGCGTGAGCGTTCAGAACGCATGCGTTCGTAGACCGTACTGCTGACTTCGGTTGGCAGGTCGATGCGCTTGAGACGCACATCGACTATCTCCATACCAAGCTGTTCGGCGCGTGCGTCGGCGGTGTCGGTCACGATCTTCATAATGACGCCGCGGCCACCGGAAACCACTTCCTGCACTGTACGTTTGCCGAACTCGCTGCGCAGACTGTCGTTGATCATCTGGTAGATGAGCAGGCCGGCGCGGGCCGGGTCACCGCCGGAGGACTTGTAGAACTTGACCACATCATTAATGCGCCAGCGGGCAAACGAATCGACGATGACGTCTTTTTTCTCGCGGGTCGTGAAACGCTGGGGTTCAGCGTCCAAGGTTTGCAAGCGTTTATCGAAAGTCCGCACGTCCTGCAGCACGGGCACCATAAAATGCAGGCCGGGTTCGGAATCGGCGTATTGAATCTCGCCCAAGCGGGACACGATCGCAAATTCGTACTGGTAAACCCTGAAGGTGCACAGATACAGACCCAAAAGCAGGGCTGCGACGAAGAGGCCAATGCGCGCCGCCATCTCAGCGCACCACCCGGGTACGGCCAATGCGCCGATCCCGCTGGCTGTCTTCCAGGGTTGGCGCATAGGGCTGCGGCTCGGGCGCAGCGTCGGTGGTTTCCGGTGCGCTGCTGCTGCGGCCGGACCCGATCAGTTTATCCAGCGGCAGGTAGGTGATATTGCTGCCGTTCTTGCTGTCCATCAGCACCTTGCTGGTGCTGCTCAGCACTTCTTCCATGGCATCCAGGTACAGTCGATTACGGGTCACGGCAGGTGCCTTATTGTATTCGGTCAGGAGTTGGGTAAATCGTTTGGTCTCACCGGCGGATTGTGCGATCACCTGTTCCTTATAGGCCTCGGCGTCCAAGCGGATACGTGCACCCTCGCCCTGCGCCCGCTCCACAACTTCGTTGCGGTAGGCCTCACCCTCGTTGACCTTACGTTCTTTATCCTCGCGCGCCTTGATGGCGTCGTCGAAGGAGGCCTTCACTTCTTCCGGTGGTTTGGCCGGCTGCATGTTGACGCTGGTGACGAGCACACCGGAGCTGTAGTCGTCGAGCATCTGCTGGATCAGGGTTTGGGCCTGGGTTGCGATCTCGGCCCGACCCTCGGTAATGACAAAATCAAGTGTGCGTTGGCCGATGACGTCGCGAATCGCGGACTCCGTCACCCTTTGCACCGAGACCAAGGGGTCGGCGATGCGGAACAGATAGGCTTCGGCATCCTTGATGCGGTACTGCACCGCGACTTCAACATCGACGATGTTTTCGTCGCCGGTCAGCATGGTGGTGTTGGTGGTCAGGGTTTCGATGCGTTCGACGTCGATCTTGCGCACTTCTTCTATCGGTCGTGGAAAGCGGATATGCGGCCCAGGCTGCAGAATGCTCACGTATTTGCCAAAACGCAGCACCACACCTCGCTCGGCCGGGTCGACGATGTAAACCATATCCCATACCAGCAGGGACACGCCGATGATGCCCAGAACCGCCCACACGAAGGCATTATTAGGCGCTGTTTGCTGCGGACGTTGTTTGCCGCCAAACCAAGCTGTGAGCTTTTCCTGGATCTTGCGCACCACCTCGTCAAGGTCCGGTGGGCCCTGGTCCTTACGTCGACCACCCCACGGATCGCGCTCGTTGCCGTCAGGATCGTTCCAGGCCATTGATTTTCCGTTTGTGAATGCAGGGTGAGTGTGAGGGGCGGATTGTACGGGGGGGTTCACCCTTGTTCAATCTGAACACCTTTGGCCTGGGCCTGTATGGCAAGCGCTGAAAACTGCTCAAGGTCGACGTCGGCCAACGTGCCATGGGCATCGAGTTCGGTGACATGGGTGGCGACCTCGGGTAAGCGCAGCAACTGTTGCCAGCGTGCCTGCGACAACGTGACCTCCAGCAACCAGCCGCCGCTGGGTAACTCAAGTTCATCAACCACCGCGCCCATGTCATACAGCTGCGCACGCACGCGGCCGGCAGCGGGCGCGATATTCAGCCAGCGTCGCGCCTTGTGCTGATTGAGATGCTCGGAAATTGCACTGAGCAACAAGTCCGTGCCCGCGCCGCTACGCGCCGACAACCATACGCGCGTGACCATGCCCTGGTCGTTACGTTCAACCTGCGGCAGATGATCATGCATCCGGTCAATTTTGTTGTAGACCTCGATGACGGGCACCTTGGCTGCCTCAATCCGCTCGAGTACCGCCACCACATCGCTGACCCGCGCATCGCGGTCCTCAGCGCTGGCATCGATGACGTGCAGCAACAGGCTTGCATCACGAGTTTCATCCAGGGTGGCCTGAAAGGCCGCAATCAGCTCGGGCGGTAAGCGTCGAATGAAGCCAACCGTATCGCTGAGAATGATCGGATGTTCGCCAGCTACCGTCAGCGTGCGTAAGGTCGTATCCAGGGTTGCGAACAGCTGGTCGGCGGCATAAACGTCGGTGCCGGTCAGATAATTGAACAGGGTCGACTTGCCGGCATTGGTGTAGCCCACGATAGAGACCGTCGAGAGCTGCGCGCGTCGCCGCGAGCGTGCGCTCTGCTGGCGCTGGGCCTTGACTCGTGCGAGCCGTTCGTTGATCTGTTTAATCCGTGCGCCGAGCAAGCGACGAACGGTCTCGAGCTGGGTTTCGCCCGGCCCGCGCAATCCGATACCGCCCTTCGGCCGTTCGAGGTGGGTCCAGCCACGCACCAGCCGGGTCGACATGTGACGCAGCTGCGCGAGTTCAACCTGCAGCTTGCCCTCGAACGAACGCGCGCGCTGGGCAAAGATGTCGAGAATGAGACGCGTGCGGTCAATGACGCGACATTCCAGTGCACGCTCCAGGTTGCGCTCTTGCGCAGGCGAAAGGTCATGATTGAAAACGACAAGGTCTGCTTCGTGGGCGCGACAGGCAGCCACGATCTCTTCGACCTTACCGGTGCCCACAAAGAACTTCGGGTCGGCCACACCCCGTGGTGCGGTGACGACACCCACGGCTATGCCATCGGCGCCTGCCACCAACTCTTGAAATTCGCTCAGGTCGTCGTCTTGCGCCGCTCCCTGACCGAACACGACGTGAACGAGGACCGCGCGGTCACCACCCGCTGGTCGCTCAAACAAACGCGCGAGTTCCCGGCACTACGCGCCGTCGCCTTCGCCGTCGGCGTCCGTACTATCTTCATCCTGATCGGCGCGCGGTAAGCGCACATTGCGCGCCGGCACGACCGTCGAAATAGCATGCTTGTAGACCATCTGACTGACGGAATTCTTGAGCAAGATGACAAACTGGTCGAAAGACTCGATCTGTCCTTGCAGCTTGATGCCGTTGACCAGGTAGATCGAAACGGGTACGCGCTCCTTGCGCAACGCATTCAAGTAGGGTTCCTGAAGGGACTGGCCCTTGCTCATGGCATGCTCCTTGTTGTTGTTATGGCGAGTGAGCAAACCTCGCTGATACCAAGTATTTCGCGGGTCGCAATCATTATTGGGTATGTGCTGCGGCGCTACTCTAGATCAGAATCGTCGTGCTTGAAAATGACCTGCTCACGTATTGTGCGCACGACACGATCAAAAAGTGTGGGATCGGCGCAGTCCAACCATGCACAGTCCGATTCGCGCCTTAACCACGTAAGTTGTCGTTTGGCTAACTGGCGCGTCGCAATCACGCCCCTTTCAGCCATGTGGACACGCGAATAATCGCCGGCCAAATAGCCGCAAACTTCGCGATATCCCACGGTCCGCATGGCCGGCGCGGTCGCAGTTAGCCCCTCAATGTCGCGTAGCGCACGTACTTCGTTGATCAAGCCACGCTCAAGCATGAGATCGAATCGCAATGCCAATCGGCGATGCAACCACGTACGATCTTTAGGTGCGATTACAAGCTTTACGATCTGCCCCACATGGGGGGTGAGTTGTGCGCGCTCCCAAAGATCCGACTGACAGATCCCAGTAACGACGTGCACTTCCAGCGCACGCACGAGTCGTTGCGGATCGTGAGGATGAATGCGTGCGGCGGCGCGCGGGTCGATTTCCGCCAGGCGCTTATGCAGCGCTGGCGCCCCAACGCTCGCCAATTCCACCTGCAGGCTGGCGCGCACTTGCGCATCCGCCGCAGGTAAATCGGCCAGGCCAAGTTCTAGGGCGCGAAAGTACAGGCCGGTGCCGCCGACCAGCAGCGGCAGCCGCCCACGCCCACGGATCGCCGCGATCGCACGGTGCGCGTCAAGCCGGAATTGTGCGGCGGAATAAGCTGACGTCGGCGCGCAGATATCCACGAGGTGATGGGTTACACGACGGCGTGCAGCGGGATTGGGTTTGGCCGTGCCGATATCAAAACCGCGGTAGACCTGCGCCGAATCGACACTGACGATTTCCACCGGCAAGCGAGCGGCCAGAGCCATTGCCAGCGCGCTCTTGCCGACACCGGTCGGCCCCATCAAAAACAGCAGCGCTGACCCTGCTTCATCCACGCTCGAGACCACGGCCCGCGAGCAGCTGACCATCGATCACTTGGCTCAAAAACGCGAGCGCCAGCCCACAGGCTGCCGCACCTTGTTCGAGCGCATCAAGCACGCGCCGCGAAGCCTGACCGTGGTTTCCAAGCAGGATCGCAACGCACGCCGCCCGAACACAACGTTCCCCGTCCGTGCCCGCGCTTGGCGCGGCTAGTTGTTCGAAAAAAATGGCCCAGGACAATTCCGGCAAAACCACGGGGACGGCCCGCAACAGATGGCCGGCCGGCCCGAGATCGTCGAACTCAAAGCCATACGCACTCAGACGCTCCAGATTGAAGTGCTTCCATAATTGGCTATTGGCGGCGATGCGCTCGGGGATCAGCAACGGTCGGCGGGCAACGCTAGCGGTCAGCAAACGACGGCTGAGCACTTCAGTCCAGGCGGCCCGTAAATCCAGTGAGCGCACTAACGCACCGTCGCGGTACAGCAGATAACGCTCGTCGACCAGCGCCAGTGGCGGCCCGAGTTGGGATGCAGCCTGCACAGGGACGCCGTGACTGGGCGCGCGATGCACGGCTGCGCGCGCGCTATAGTCGCCCGCAGTTTCAGCGACCGTGATCCGCGAAGCCGCGCTCGATTCGAGCTCAGGCGTGTGCTCCAACGCGCGACGGACCGCGACATAAAGCAAGTCGTGCACGGCGCGCACGTCGGCAAACCGTACTTCAAGCTTGCCGGGGTGGACGTTGACATCGACGTCAGAAGGCGTGAGCGCGATGGCCAGGGCGTAGACCGGGAAACGCCCCGTCGGGATCGCCTCGCCAAAGGCCATACGTACGGCGTGGGCCAGTTGCCGATCGCGCACGTAGCGACCATTCAAGGATAGAAATTGACCATCGGACAGGTTGTGAGCTTCGTCCGGTCCGCCTACCCAGCCGCGCACGCTGAGACCGTCAGCCTCCAATTCAACAAACTGCGCCGCGGCCATGAAAGATGCCCCGAATAGGCTCCGCCAGCGCGGACTGTCGCGCCCGAGTTCCGCCGCCGGCAAGCGCAGACCGCGGGCCCCCGTCTGACTCAAGGACAGCGCCACCGACGGCTGCGCGAAGGCGAGCTGCCGCACCAATTGCTGAACATGCAGCAACTCGGTCCGTGCCCGCTTCAGAAACCGCCGGCGCGCCGGCACGTTGTGGAACAACTCGCCAACGGTGATTCGGGTGCCGATGTTGGCTTGATAGGGGATTGGTGCTTCTGGCGGCTGCCCGGGTGCGACGCTCAGTCGCCAACCATGGGCGTCGCCACGCCGACGCGTAATGATTTCGACCGTCGCGACCGACGCGATGCTCGCCAAGGCTTCACCGCGAAAACCCAGTGACGCCAGGTGAGCGAGGTCACCCACAGCGCTAATCTTGCTCGTCCAGTGACGACGCAAGGCTGCCCCCAGCTCTGCCCCGGCGATGCCACAGCCGTCATCACTGACGGTCATGGATCCGAGCCCGCCCTCGCCGAGATCAATGTCGACCCGGGTGGCGCCAGCATCAAAACTGTTTTCGACCAACTCCTTGATGACGGAGGCCGGCCGCTCGATCACTTCGCCCGCCGCGATCTGATTGATCAGGTGGTCAGAGAGCGGAAGGATGGGACGCACCAGGATTTGCATGGTGCGTAGTGTAGTGAATCGCCGCGCTGAGAATTAAGCGGCGTAGTGCAGTGCTTGTTAGCTCAAGGGATGCGCAAGGTTGCGCCGGCACGCACCATCTCGGAGTCGATATCGTTGGCCTGCTTGAGCGTGTTGACGCTGACTTCGTAGCGGCTCGCGATCCCGGATAAGGTTTCACCGGGCGAGACACGGTGACGCCGGGAATCGGTGCTGCCAGCGTCGGCCATCACGCGCGCGACCGGACGTGGGGCAATGGGTGCGCGACCATCGTTAAAGCGCAATATGCCGTTGAAAATTGAACGCGCCAGCTTCTGGCGGTAGGCCTCACTGCGCAGACGCTGCTCCTCGGTCGGATTGGAGATGAACGCTGTTTCGACCAGGATCGAAGGGATGTCGGGCGACTTCAACACCATAAATCCGGCGTGCTGGACGCGCCGATGATGCACCCGGCCAATGCCGCGCAGCCCACCCAACACGGCACTGCCAAGCTCGGTGCTTGCATCCAGGGACGCTGCCTGGGAGAGGTCGAGCAGCACTGATTTCAGCATGCGGTCTTTGTCGTCCAAACTCACACCACCGACCAGATCTGCAGCGTTTTCGTTGGCCGCGAGCCATTTGGCCGCTTCGCTGCTGGCACCGCTCTGGGACAGCACATAAACCGAAGAGCCCTGCACGCGACGGTCCTTGACCGCATCGGCATGGACCGAAATGAACAGGTCGGCACGTCTGGCGCGCGCGCGATCCATACGCGTGCGCAGCGGCAGAAAATAATCGCCGTCCCGGGTCATCACCGCGCGCATACCGGGCTGGCGGTTGATCAAGCGCGCCAATTCGCGCGCGACGGCCAGCACGATGTCTTTTTCATAGGTGCCGCTGGGGCCAATCGCGCCCACGTCCTGGCCGCCGTGGCCGGCATCAATCGCGACAATCAGTTCACGCGACATCCGACCGCGGGCGCTGGGCAGCGCCGCTTTTTGCGGCACTGTCGTGGCCACGCTGAGGTTTTTAGGCGGGGCGTTCATCACGCTTGTCGGTCGTGGCGTGACGCTGGCGAGGGGTGGACTGGTCGGGCGCATTTGCGGTGGATGGACACGAGCCGCGGCCGGTGCTGGCAGCGCGGCGTCATTATTCAAGACCAGCTCGAGTTGGCAGCCCACAGCCTTGGTTGGCGCCAGAAGACGTGCTTCAACACGACTTGCGCGCGCAAGCTCCAGCACCACCCGTAAACCGATACCACTCTGCATAAACTGGCGGATGTGCTTGATGCCAGTGTCAGCCGAGTTGATCGTCAGGAGCTGGCGCGCCGTTGCGCCTTTGAAATCCACCACTAGGCGCTGCGGATTGGTCATGCTCGACACCGCATATTGGAGTGGCGCCGAGAGGTCAAAAACCAGCCGCGTGGCCGTCGCCGTACGACTCGCACGCACGCCATTGACCTCAGCTGCGAATGGGCCAGTGCAAATTGAAGCGAGGACGAGAAATAGCAGCCAGGGCATCGGCTTACCGGAATATTCCCAAAGATGGGCTCATTCTGGACGGGTTACGCCACCTAATTCAAGTGCATTTTATATTAGTTACACAAGCTGCTGTTACTTATAACTAACATAAGCTCAAAACAATCTCATCGCCACGACTCCCGTGGCTTTGCAGCTGCACCTCGCGGCCACCAGCAAGCACCCGCAGCATGAGCGTCAGGTCCGGCGTAGGCAGGATGGGCGCGCCGCGCTCGGCCCACTCGATCAAACAATCGGCGTCGGCGTCGAAGTAATCCTCGATGCCGATGAACTCAAGCTCCGCAGCGGCCAGGCGGTAGAGATCAAAATGATGCACAACGCGACTTTCAAGCTGGTAGCTTTCAACCAAGGTGAAGGTCGGGCTCTTGACAGCCCCTGCGTGACCGAGCGCGCGCAGATAACCACGTGTGAAGGTGGTTTTGCCGGCCGCGAGCTCACCGGACAGATAGAGGCGGACCCCGGCGCGACAGCAGTGGGCAAGACGGCCGCCCAGTGCTTCCATGGCTTCGGCAGTGGCTACGTGGATGCTGACACTTGCCGTCATAGGGGCAGCGGGTTCACCGCCGCGCGCAAAAAAGGCATCAAATCACCCGCCAGCAAGCCACGCTCGCCGCCCCGCGCTGCGCAGTCCGCGGCATGGGCATGGACACAGGCGCCAGCGGCGGCAGCCAGACGCAGTGCCATACCCTGTGCCAGCAGCCCGGCGATGACGCCGGTCAGTACGTCGCCCATGCCACCGCTGGCCATGCCCGGGTTACCGTCACGCACTACCACGGGCAGTTCGTTTTCATTGGCGACGATGGTGCCTGCCCCCTTCAGCAGTACCACACCGCCAAAACGCCGACATAGCGCGGTGGCAGCCGCATAGCGGTCCTGGTGTATGACTTGTGTCGAGAGACCTGACAGGCGCGCGGCTTCGCCGGGATGGGGTGTCAGTACCCGCGCTGCCCGGTGATCGGGATCCGCTGCCAGCAGGTTCAAGCCGTCGGCATCCACCACCTGCGCCTGTGCACAATCGCGCACCGCCGCCCACAGCTTTTGCGCCCACGGGCTCATGCCCAGTCCGGGACCGATGGCGACCACCGTCGCGCGGGCCAACAATGGCGCGAGGTCGGCGGCCCCCGCCACGCCATGACACATGATCTCCGGGCGTTCATTGGTGAGGCTCGCGGCATGACTGGGATGAGTTGCGAGCGACACCAGGCCTGCACCCACCCGCACCGCCGCCTCGGCCGCCAAACGCGCCGCGCCACCAAAGCCCGGCGCCCCACCGATCACCAATACGTGCCCATGGTGACCCTTATGGGCGGTACGGGGCCGCGACCCGAACAAGGGGCCCAGCTGCGCGTGTGCTATCGCCTGAGCCGTGGCGGACACTTCGGCGTACACCGCCGCTGGCAAGCCGATGTCATGCCACTGCAACGCACCGGTGTAGGCCGGCGCGTCGCCCGTCACCAGCCCCTGTTTCATGCTGACCAGACTGAGGGTGGCCGTGGCGCGCACCGCGGTGCCGTGGCACACACCGGTCGACGCGTTGATGCCCGATGGCACATCGACACTCATTATTGGCAGCCCACAGTCGTTGATGCGCGCGATGGCCTCGGCGTACACACCTTCGACCGTGCGCTCAAGCCCGGTGCCGAGCACCGCGTCGACCACCAGCTCGGCGCCTTCGAACCACGCTGCGCTGTCGGTCGGCACAATGCCGGCCGCGCGCATGGCGCGATAGGCGCTCGCACCATCGCCGCGTAAACGCGCTTCGTCGTTCAGCATCACCACGCGCGGCTGCAATCCGGCCGCAGCCGCCAGGCGCGCAACCACGTAACCATCACCGCCGTTATTGCCGGCGCCGCACACGATCGTGATGACGCGCGCCGCCGGCCAGCGCGTGCGCAATTCGTCGAATACCGCAGCTCCGGCACGCTCCATCAGCGTCAATCCCGCGATACCCAGCTGCGCTACCGCGTAGTGCTCCAGCGCGCGGGTGCCTGCCGCGTCGTACAGGTCCTGCACGCAGCGCAGATTCATGACGCTGCCGGAATTTTAAGAAAGTGGCTGCGGTAGTGGCGCAGCTCTTCGATTGAATCGCGAATGTCAGCCAGGGCCAGGTGATTGGACTGTTTCTGAAACGCCGGCAAACCCGGCGCCCAGCGTTTGGCCAATTCCTTCAAGGTACTGACATCAAGATTGCGATAATGAAAAAACTCGGCCAGCGCCGGCATGTACTTGTAGAGGAAACGTCGGTCCTGGCAGATGCTGTTGCCACACATCGGCGAAGTTGCGGGCGGCAGATACTGCTGCAGAAATGCCAGGGTCGCCTGTTCGGCCTCGGCGCTGCTGACACGACTGGCGCGCACGCGCGCGGTCAGTCCCGACTGGCCGTGCTGACGAGTATTCCATTCGTCCATGCCGGCCAGGATCACATCGCTCTGGTGAATGGCGAATACCGGTCCTTCGATCTGTTCGGTGAGATCAACATCGGTGACGATGGTTGCGATCTCGATGATGCAATCGTGTTCCGGATTGAGCCCGGTCATTTCGAGATCGATCCAGATCAGATTGCCGGCGGAAAACTGCATAACGAAACTCCGGTCGTAAACGCACTGAGCCCGATGGTAATTGAAGCCTTAGGGGGCGGCTATGGTCGCCAGCGGGCAAGGGCGGAACAGGCTAGTAGTCGCGTCGACTCGCGAGCGCGTGAGAGAGGGTAGAACCATCAACAAATTCCAGATCACCACCGACCGGCACGCCGTAAGCAATGCGCGTGGCACGCACATTGGCACGCTGCGCACATTGGCGCAGGTAATGGGCGGTGGCCTCGCCTTCCATGGTGGTGCCGGTGGCAACAATCAGCTCGCGGACATCACCGCCGGCCAGTCGTGCTTCAAGTAAGTTCATGCCGATGGCCTCGGGGGTGACACCGTCGATCGGTGAGAGACGTCCCATCAACACAAAATACTTGCCACGAAAATCCGACGCCGACTCAATAGCAGCGACATCGAGCGGACTCTCGACCACACAGATCAGCCCGGCATCACGATTATCGCTACGACACAGGGCACAGATCTCCGTTTCGCAAAAAGTACGACAGCTCGCACACTGGCCGATCTGATCGGCAGCACGGCGCATGACGTCGGACAGACGCCGCGCCTTGTCGCGGTGCTGCTCAAGCAGATGAAAGGCGATGCGTTGTGCCGACTTCGGGCCGATGCCGGGCAAAAACTGCAAGGCCGAGATCAACTCCGCCAACAGCGGCGAGGGGTTCATGCTTGTCGGTTCACTGCGCGTTAGGCCCTAAAACGGCAGCTTGACGCCGGGTGGCAGATTCATGCCGGCTGTGATGCCGGACAACTTGTCTTTGCTGAGTGCCTCAACGCGTCGGTTGGCGTCATTCATGGCGGCCGCCACCAGATCTTCGATCATGCTCTTGTCGTCTTGCATGAGCGCGGCATCGATGTTGACCTTACGCACATCGTGGCGACCATTCATGATCACCTTGACCATCCCACCACCGGCTTCGCCGGTCACTTCGGTGGCGGCAATCTCGGCCTGCAGCCGCTCCATGTCCGCCTGCATCTTCTGCGCCTGTTTCATCAGGTCGCCTATTCCACCACGCATGGTTTTTTACTCCGCTATTAAGGGCTAGCCACCGACACGCGCTCAGCGCCCGGTGACATCTTCGATGGTCGCACCAAACGCCGCGCGCAGAGCCTGCACGTTGGGGTCGGCCTCGATCTCCACTTCGGCACGGCGCTGGCGCTCCGCTTTGGCCGCGGTCTCCTGCTGGGACGGCGTGCTCAGTCGAGCGTCGTTACCGACCGAGACATTGACCACCATCGGGCTGGTGAACTTTTCGGTGAGCGCCGCTTGCAAGGTTTCCACATGGCGTCGTGCCGCGAGTTTTTCAAACTGCGGCGCGATCACGAGGTCGAGACGCCGACCATCGAAATTCGCAACGGCGCTGTTGCGTGCCAACTCACGCGCCAAGCCCACCACCACCAGCTCATCCACGATCTGCGTCCAGTCAAACTGCCCCGGCGCCGGCAATGGTGAGGATAAGGACGGCACGTCCGCTGGCGCGACCTCGCTGGTTAGTGTCGCCACGGTTTCTGGGCTGATGGTTTCGCTGATGGTTTCGCTGATGGTTTCGGTGGTGGTCACGGCTGGCGCTGGCGCCACCACCGGTGCCAGGTCGGGCAGCGGGGCAGCCGCTGGCGTTGTGGCTGGCGGCCTGGGAACTGTTGCCAACGGGGCAGCCGCTGGCGGTGAGGGCGATGACGCAGGCGGCGTGCCTGGCTTGGGCAGACTGCGCGCCATACCACCACCCGCCACCCCGCTGGCGGCGGCCGGACGAAAGGCCAACATACGCAACAAGCTCATCTCGAACGCCGCTTCGGCATCTGGACTCATGGCCAGATCGCGTCGACCGGTCAGTGCGATTTGATAAAGCAGTTGCACTTCATCGGCCGGCAAGCGCTCCGCCAAAGCGGCGACCCGCACATCCGCTTCCAGGTCGCCCACGTCCGCGCCCAGCACCTGCACCACCGCCACCCGCCGCAACAGGGAGGCCATCTCGGCCAGCACCTGGCCATAGTCGGGCACATAGGTCGCCAGGTCCCGTGCCGCCGCTATCACAGCATGGGCATCGCTCTCGGCGATCATGGTCAGAATCTTCACCACGCGGTCTTGATCAACCGTGCCCAGCATCATCACCACTTCGTTGCTGGCAATCTTGCCAGCACCGTGGGCGATGGCCTGGTCGAGCAGACTCAGGGCGTCGCGCACACTGCCACCGGCGGATTGGGCGATCAGCGCCAGCGCGCTGTCTTCGAAGGCGATACCTTCAGCGCGCAGCACCGTGGCCAGGTGCTGAGCCAGCAGACTGGTCGGCATGCGCGTCAGATTGAACTGCAAACAGCGCGACAGAATAGTGACCGGGAGCTTTTTTGGATCGGTGGTCGCGAGCAGAAATTTGACGTGGGCCGGTGGTTCTTCCAGGGTTTTCAACAGAGCGTTGAAAGAGTGGTTGGAGAACATGTGCACTTCGTCGATCAGATAGACCTTATAACGTGCATGGGTTGGCGCGTACTGGACGTTGTCGAGCAACTCGCGGGTTTCATCCACCTTGGTGCGCGAAGCGGCATCAACCTCGATCAGATCCATAAAGCGGCCCTGGTCGATGGCGGTGCAGGCGCCGCAGGTGCCGCACGGTGTGCTGCTGACACCAACTTCGCAATTCAAGGCCTTGGCCAACACCCGCGCCAGGGTGGTCTTGCCAACGCCGCGGGTGCCGGTGAACAGATAGGCATGGTGCAGGCGCCCTGTATCGAGCGCATTGATCAAGGCTTTGAGCACATGGGCCTGGCCGATCACTTCTGCGAAGTTGTGCGGTCGCCACTTGCGTGCAAGGACCTGATAACTCATGTGGCGTTGCTCGTCACTAAAACGCGGGGTGAGCGCTATGGGGCGCGGCGCATCGTTTGACCCGGCAGTAAGGCGGCGAACGTGCCAGCCACACCCCGGCACCCACAGTGACTGCTACCGTTGCTCCCTTCCGGGCCTGGCGGGGTTTACAGAGCTGTGCTGCGAGGGGACCGACACGTTCACCATTGAATCGTATCTGGGGCGTGAGTGTACTACAGACCAGCATAGGGGTGGCGTGCTTGCGGGTCGTTTGCGAACGACTTGACCATTGTGCTTGCGCTGTGTTTTCAGCTTCCAATGTGCGAATGAATTCGCACCTACAATCGGTGGTCTGAAGGGTGACGGCGCGGCGCGCACGAGCGATATCGATCTATCGCGCTTGCGCTGGCGCAAGCGGCTTCACCCTTCGCAAGCGCACAATCCCCGTAACCACAGGAGAACGGTCATGCTCGTAGGTGTCCCTAAAGAGATCAAAAACCACGAATATCGTGTTGGTCTGACCCCGGGCAGCGTGCGTGAGCTCATCCACCATGGCCATCGGGTGCTGGTGGAATCGGAGGCTGGCGCCGGTATCGGCATGCACGATGCTGACTATCGCGCGGTCGGCGCTGAAGTGGCCGATGCCGAGGCGGTGTATTCCCGCGCCGACATGGTCGTAAAAGTAAAAGAGCCGCAGCCCGAGGAAATCGCCCGGCTGCGACCTGGCCAGATTTTGTTCACCTACCTGCATCTGGCACCTGATCCACAACAAACGCGCGCTTTGCTGGCAAGCGGCGTGACCGCCATCGCCTACGAAACCGTCACCGACACCCATGGTGGTCTGCCGCTGCTCGCGCCCATGAGCGAAGTGGCCGGGCGTCTGGCCGTGCAGGCGGGCGCCCATTGTCTGGAGATGGCCCAGGGTGGCGCCGGCATGCTGTTGGGGGGTGTGCCGGGCGTAGCGCCCGGCAAGGTTTTGATCATCGGCGGCGGTACGGTTGGCGACCACGCCGCACAGATGGCCATTGGTCTTGGCGCCGATGTGTCGATCTTCGACAAATCCCTCGACCGTCTACGCCACCTGTCGGACAAATATGCCGGGCGCATCAAGTGTGTCTATTCAACCGTTGATCGCATCGACCAATGGGCACGCGAAGCCGACCTCATCATCGGCGCGGTGCTGATCCCCGGTGCCGCTGCACCCAAGCTGCTCACACGCGCGATGCTGGCCAACATGAAACGTGGCTCGGTGGTGGTTGATGTTGCCATCGATCAAGGCGGCTGCTTCGAGACCTCGCGCCCCACGACCCACCAGAACCCGACCTTTGTCGAATGTGGCATCGTGCATTACTGCGTGGCCAATATGCCGGGCGCAGTACCCCGCACATCGACGTTTGCGCTGAATAACGCCACCCTGCCCTATGTGGTCGCACTCGCCGACAAGGGTGCGCGCAGGGCGCTCGGCGAAGACGCGGGACTGGCCAATGGCCTCAACGTCCACGCCGGTCACCTGACTTGTGCGGCGGTGGCCGAGGCGCTGGGTCATCACTACCTGCCTCCTCTGCAGGCCCTGGCTGGCGGCTAGTATCATCATCATCGCGCGCCGCGCTTGTGTTGACCTGGGCGCAGCGCGCACGTAGCGTGCGTGGCCACACTTTTATCTCACCGCAAATCAGCTGAACCCTGGGACCTAGCGTCATGCCATACCGCATCTCCGTCGACACCGGGGGCACGTTTACCGACGTTGTCGTCACCGATAGTGCCGGTCATTTCACCATCGGCAAAGCCTTGACCGATCGCCAACGCGCGTTTGCCAGCATCGCCGCCGCGCTTGAAGTCGCGGCAGAAGAATTGGGCTTGCAAGTGCCGGCATTGCTCGCTGACACGGCGATGTTTCTTTACGGCACGACACGCGGCACCAATGCCATCGTCGAACGCAAGACCGCGCGCACCGCGTTTTTGAGCACGGCCGGCTTCCCGGACATTCTGCTGTTGAAAGAAGGCGGCAAATCCGAGCCGCACAACCTGCAAATGGAATATCCGGCGCCCTATATTCCGCGCCGTCTGACTTTCGAAATTCCCGAACGGATCAACGCCGAAGGCGGGGTCGACATCGCCCTGGCCGAGGACGCAGTGCGCGCCGTGCTCACGACACTCGCCACGCGTGGCATCGAAGCCATCGCGGTGTGCCTGCTGTGGTCCATCGCCAATCCGGCCCATGAACTGCGTGTCGGCCAGTTGATTGAAGAGATGTTGCCCGGCATCCCCTACACACTCTCCCATCAATTGAATCCGATTCTGCGCGAATATCGGCGCGCGTCATCCACCGCCATCGATGCTTCGCTGAAGCCGCTCATGCAGCACTACCTGCTGACCCTTGAAAGTGATTTGCGTGCGGCCGGTTATCACAATGACATTCTGGTCAGCACTTCCTTCGGTGGCGTCATGCATCTCGGCGACGTGGTGCAGAAACCCATTTACCTGGTGAAGTCCGGGCCGGCCATGGCGCCGATCGCCGGCCTCGCATACGCCGCTGCGGAGAATCTGGCCCGCGACATCATTGTGTGTGATGCCGGTGGCACCACCTTCGATGTGAGTCTGGTGCGCGACGGCGCGGTGGAATTCTCGCGTGACACCTGGCTCGGCCCGCAGTGGACGGGTGACAACCTCGGCATGGCCTCGGTGGCGGTGCATTCCATCGGCGCTGGCGGTGGATCAATTGCGTGGGTCGATTCCGGCGGCCTGTTGCGGGTCGGCCCCCACTCGGCCGGCTCTGAACCCGGCCCGGCTTGTTACGGTCGCGGTGGCACCCAGGCCACGGTGACCGATGCCGCCGTGGTGCTGGGATATATCGATCCCGCCCATTTTCTCGGTGGCCGCATGCAGCTCGATGAGGCCGCAGCACGACGCGCACTCGAAGCGGTGGCGGTGAGTCTCGGCGAAACCATCGAACGTGCCGCGTTTGCGATCTTGACCGTCGCCAACGAAAACATGATCCAGGCGATCAAAGAGCTGACCATCAACGAAGGCATCAACCCCGCCGAGTCGATCCTGGTGGCCGGCGGTGGTGCCGGTGGACTCGGTGCCATGCCCATCGCGGCCGAACTCGGTTGCCAGACGGTGTTGGTGCCACGCACCGCCGGCGCCTTGAGCGCCTCGGGCATGCAGTTCTCGGACATCATCACCGAGGCTGGTGCGGCGCGTCTGACCACCAGTGAACAATTCAACTTTGCCGGCGTTAACGCCGCACTCGCTGATATTGATACTCGCCTGGATATTTTTGCCGAGCGCCTGCGTGCGCGCGGCATCATCAGTGTGCGCAAACGTTATTTTGTTGAAGCCCGATATCGCTTCCAGGTCTGGGAATTGGAAATTGAAGTGGCACGCAATCGCTTTGACGATGCGAGCCACGTCGCCGAACTGGTGGAAGAATTTCATCGTGTGCACGAACGGGTGTTCGCCATTACGGACATCGGCCAGGCAGTGGAATGCCTCAATTGGCGCGGGCGCCTGATCGCGAGTGTCGATGCACCATCCCTGGAACCGACCCGCGCGGTGGGTACGGGACTCGCTACTGCAGATCGCTTGCGCGCGGCCTACTTCGGCCGTGGGGCTGCGATCGAGACACCGGTTTATCTCGGCGAGCGTCTGCCGGTGGGCGCGATCATCAAGGGCCCGGCCATCATTGAAGAACCCACTTCAACCCTGGTGATCAATCCGGGCGCCAGCGCACGCGTCAGTGCCGGCGGCCGCTACATCCTGACCCCACCCAAGGAGACCAGCCTGTGAACCTGCCACCCTTACACCCTGAGCGTGACAAGGCGGTCGCCTACACCATGGACCCGGTGCTGATGGCGGTGCTCGCCAATCGGCTCAATGCCATCGTGCGTGAAATGTCCAACACCCTGTTACGCACCGCACGCTCGGCAGTGCTGGCGGTGGTGCGTGATTTTTCCTGCGCGATTGTCACCGCCGATAATCAATTGTTGTGCCCGGGCGAAGGTTTGCCGGTCCATATTTTTGGCAGCGCCTTGCAGTCACAATCGATGTGCGATTTGCACAAGGATTTAACCCCCGGCGATGCCTTCCTGCACAACGATCCCTATCTCGGTAACACCCACGCCGCTGATCACATGATCATGTGCCCGGTGATCGTGGATGGTGAACACCTGTTCACCACCTGCGCCAAAGCCCATCAGGCCGATTGTGGCAACTCCATTCCCAGCACCTACCACGCCTATGCACGGGACATCTATGAAGAAGGTGCGTTGATTTTTCCCTGCGTGCGCGTGCAAAAGGATTACCAGGACGTGGCCGACATCATTCGCATGTGTCGGCGCCGCATCCGTGTGCCTGAGCAGTGGTATGGCGACTACCTCGCGACGGTGGGCGCGGCGCGCATCGGCGAACGCCGTTTAACGGAACTGGTGAGGCGCTACGGCATGGCCACCATCCGACAATTTGTCGGTGACTGGTTTGCCTATTCCGAGCGTCGCATGGTCGAAGCGATCAAAAAGCTGCCGAGCGGGCGGCTGAGTAATACGGGCTACTACGATCCGCAGCCACCGGTGCTGCCCGATGGTCTGGCGATCCGTGTCGATATCAACGTCGATGCCAACAACGGCCGCATCGAAGTTGATCTCACCCACAACGAAGACAACAAAGCCTTTGGTCTGAATCAGTCGGTGGCCTGTGCCACCAGTAATGCCATGGCCGGTGTTTTTAACTGTATCGATCAGGACGTGCCGCATAACGGTGGGAGTTTTGCCCGCGTGTCGGTTAAGTTGCGCGAGGGCTGCATCACCGGCATTCCGACGTTTCCTCACTCCTGTTCCATGGCCACCACCAACATCGGCGATCGCATCGTCAACGCTACCCAGGCGGCCTTCGCTGCCATTGGTGATGGCCATGGCCTGGCCGAGGGTGGCATCGGCATGGGCGCCGGCGCCGGCGTCATCTCCGGTAAGGACTGGCGCGTAAACGGCAGCCCCTTCATCAATCAGGAATGGCTGATCGTCAACGGTGGCCCCGGCACACCCACCACCGATGGCTGGCTGAACTATGGTTTGCCGGTGGCCGGTGGGCTCATGTATCGCGGCAGCGTCGAAGTGGACGAATCCAAATACCCGATCACGTTCAAATCTTTACGGGTGGTGACGGGCGGAGGTGGCGCGGGGCGCTTCCGAGGCGCACCGGGCGGCGAAGTGATCTACGGGCCGCGTCACGATCCCATGACCTTGGTGGTGTCCTGCGATGGTCAGGTGAACCCACCCCAGGGCGTGCGCGGTGGCCATGCCGGACCGGCCGCCCAGACCTATCACGTGCACCTGGATGGGCGCGAAGAAAAACTGCCAGGCGTGGTGGAGTGTCAGCTCCAGCCCGGTGAGTTTGTGCGGGGGGTGGACTGTGGCGGTGGTGGTTATGGCTCGCCTTTGGAACGTGATCCAGCGCGTGTGCTGGGCGATGTGCTGGAACGCTGGGAAAGCTTCGAGCGCGCGCGTGATGTTTACGGTGTCGTGCTGAGTGGCACGGTGGAAGACGAAACCCTGAGCGTCGATGTGGCCGCGACCGCGCGACGTCGTGCCGAGCTCAGTGCATGAGTTTTGATAAAACGTTTCAGCGCGACTTTTGTCACGACTACGATCTGGGCGATGCCGAGCTCAACGCGCGCTGGGACGAATTGATCGCGGCCATGCACCGTGGCTGCCCCATCGCCCGCAGCCAGGTGGGTGAGGGCTACTGGGTGGTCAATCGTTATGAAGACGTCACACGCTGCGCACGCGAATGGGCAACGTTTTCCGCCGCCGATGGTTTCATGGTCAATCGACCCGCGGGTCTGCCTTACTTCGCGCCGGGGGAATGTGATCCACCCTTGCACGACAAACTGCGCGCCGTGCTTGGCCCCTTCTTTCGACCCAAAGCCGTTGCGGATCTTGAACAGCGCATTCGTCACCACGCCGATCGACTGATCGATGACTTCATCACCAACGGCGCAGTTGACGTCGTCAGCAGTTTTGCCAACCCCTTGCCACAAGTGGTGTTCTCGGTGGCGGTGGCAGGCATGGATGCCGCCGACATGCCTTATTTGCTCAAGGTATTCAGTCTGTCCGGGCCGATGGAACAACGCGCCGCCAATTTTGCGCTGGGCATGGCCAGGATCGAACAATATCTGCGCGAGCGCAGCACGGCACCGGCGCGTGGCGACATCATCGATGCGCTGCTGGCTTTTGAGCACGACGGCTACACTTGGATGGACAAGGTCGGCACCCTGTGTCAGTTGACCATCGGCGGCATCGGCACCACGGGTTTTGCTTTTTCCGGCGGCTTGCATCATCTCGCCACCCACGCCAACGACCGCCGGTTACTGGTGGCAAATCCAGCGGCTATTCCGCGCGCGATCGATGAGTTCCTGCGCATGTTCATGGGCGCACCCAACATGGCGCGACGGGTCAAGGCGGATGTGGAATTGAGCGGTACGCGCATGGCGGCCGGTGATCGCGTGTTGTTGTCCTTCGGTGCGGCGAGTCGCGACCCGGCCATCTGCGAGCGCCCCAATGAGCTCGACATCACCCGCACCGTCAATCGTCACCTGGCCTTTGGTGCCGGCAACCACAGCTGCATCGGCGCGTCGCTCGCGCGACTGATACTGCAGATTGGCTTTGAGCAATTCCTGGCGCGCATTCCCGATTTTGCCGTGGAGAGTGGATTTGTGCCGCGTTACGAAACCGGCAATACCCGCCACATGGTGAGCCTGCCCTTACGTTTTCCGCAGGCGCCGCGCACGGCCGTTTGAATCGCTCTAATTCGTACCGAGACCAAGGCGCGCCGCGGGCCGCCAGGAAACCAAGCTATGCACAAAGTCTCAATTCCCGATTATGCGTTTCAACGGGGCGCCATGATGCGTCCGCCATTGCACATCGTTCCGGCCTCCACCGCCGTGCTCGCCATCGATTTCCAGCGCTTTTTTATCGATGCCGATCAGCCCATGGCTAATGTCCATGCACGCGACATGCTGGCGGCGGCCAATCGCCTGCACGCGGCACTTCGTAAGGCCGGTGGCCTGGTGATTTTTACCCAGCATTCCATGGGCCCGGTGCCCACGCGCAACGCATACGGCGACTATCCACCACCGCTGGCCGAACGACGCAGCGGTCAGGAACTGGTGCCCGGTAGCGCGTCTTTTGATCTGCATCCGGCCATCGAATGTGCCAGCAACGATCTGCACGTTGTCAAATATCAATCCAGTCCGCTGCATCCACGTGCAGCAACCGGGCTTGAAGAAACCCTGCGCGCACGCCATATCGATACGCTGATCATCACCGGCCTGGTCACCAATGGTTGTTGTGATTGCACGGCGCGTGATGCGTTCCAGTATGGCTACAAAACCATCATCGCCAGTGACGCGACCGCAGCCATGAGCGATGACGAGCACAATGCCGCGTTGCTGAATCTCGAGATCTACTATGCCTACGTCGCTTCGTGTGACGCCATTGTTGCGGCTCTAGGCTGAAAGCATGGGGTGTCTAGCGGGCGTCACACGCGGGGCATGGTTTTGGATTCGCGGGATTTAAACCCTGGCGTCGCGGGTCTTGCCCACTAACCCGCCGGATGTGCAGCAGCCGCGGCTCAAAAACGATATTCGGCCGAGAACACCACACTGGTACCGGCCGCCGGCAGGCCCGCAGCAAACACTTCATCGGCGTTGAACAGATTATTGGCCGTGACGCTCAGCGAGACATGCCTGGCCAAGGGCTGCCAGTTGGCGAAGGCGCCCGCCGTCCAGTCGCCGGCCAGGGCGCGGGTGTTAAAAATATCGGCGGCGCGACGGCCGCTGTAGTCGCCGGTGATGCCCACGGTGATGTGACGCGGATGCACCCACACCAGTCCGGTATGCACTTCCTGCTCAGGGATAAGCGGCAAGTCATAACCTCTGGTGGCATCCGGCGAACGGTTCTCACTCCATAAACGTCGATAGCTCGCCGACAGGCCGATGCTTTCCGCCAGCCACACGTTGGTGCCGACGCTCACGGTGTCGAGTCGGCCATCGGCCAGATTGCCAAATATCGTAAAGCGCGATTCCGGCGCAAAGCCCAGCGCAAAATCCTCGACGTCCTGTCGATCGATTTGAACGAAGGTATAGATACGCGAACTCCATTCGGCATCCCAACGCAGTTGGTGATACCAGGTCGCAGGCAAGGTCGCGCTGGCGGCAAAAAAGGCATCGGGCACCACCGCCCCAAGGGTTGCCACCGGTGCCAGCGTGTCCTGGGTGCGGAGTGGATCGACCAGCGCGCTTTGCGAAGTTACCCGTAACCAATGCTGGGGCGTGATGCGCCATCCCAGGCCCAGGCGAGGGTCGATCTGACGCTTGTGATTGTCCGCCAGCGAGATATCGCGATAAAACGCCCCGCCTTCCAGCCATAGCTCGGATGTGAGTTTCCAGCGGGCCTGAGCATAGGCCTGCAACGAGGTTGCAACACTGGTCTGGCTGGTGCGTTGCCGAACCGGGTCATTCCACAGGAATTGGCATATCGGCTGCTTCGAAACGACCTCGCGCCGGTCCGGATCGTCCGCGCCCGG